>DATFKJ010000073.1:0-2690 GCA_035268705.1 Roseovarius sp.
CTTGCGAGGCCTTTGATCAATGCCTTGAAGAGCCATGTATCATCGGCGGCGCGCAGGGCGTCTTGGTGGTTGAGGGTCACCTCGAACTGGCCCACGCCGGACTCGCATGTGGCAGTTTGCGCGGCGATTCCCATGGCGGCGCAGCCGTCGTAAAGGGCATTGAGAAAATCATCGAAGGCGTCCAGTTGCGCGATCGATAGGATATCCGGGGACGCCAGTGGACGGCCTGTGCGCGGATCCTTGACCGCCGTCAAAGCATCGCCGCTGTCGTCGACGAGAGTGAACTCCAACTCGGTGGCGGCGACAACTGTCCATCCGCGTTCGGCAAAATTTTTCAGTGTTTTTTCAAGAGCATGACGCGGATCGCCATCAAATGGCGTGCCGTCTTCATGATACATGGTCATGGGCACCAAGGGCGGCGCACCTTCGAGCCACGGCATGGGAACCACGCCACGATCCGTTGGCCGCAGAATGCCATCGGCATCGCCGGTCTCGAACACCAAGGGTGAGCCGTCGATGTCCGCCCCAAAGATATCCACACTGAGCGCCGAGAGCGGCATGCGCACCGCGCCATTTTCCAGCTTTTCCGCGTAGTCACGTGGCACGCGCTTGCCGCGCATCTGGCCGTTGAGGTCGCAGGCGGCGGCCCGGAAGGTAGGGTGATCTGACAGGTCCATGGGAGCGATCCTTGCGCCTTTTCAGGCGTCAGGCTAATCGCTTGGAGCAAACAATGCCACCATAATTTGATCAAAATATTCAACCAAAAATACCGCGTCGGTAAAACGTCGGTATTCTGTCGGTATCACGTCGGTGCTTTTTCTTGGGTCAAATACCCTGGGGGAGACGCCCGTAGGGCGGCGGGGGCAAAGCCCCGAAGAAACAAGAATGGTCGCTTTTCGGCCCTGTCGGCCCTCCGCGCGAGGAGGGCCGACAGGGACCGATGAGCGCGCTCAACTTGTGACTGAGGCCTGATAGATACTGTCGATCGAGGCGGCGATGGTCGTGTTGAACTCATCATCCGTTTGCTGCGCCGAAAGCCCTTCGGTCAAGGCGCGGCTGAAGCTGGCGATCATGCCGGTGTTTTGCGACAGACGGTTGTTGGCCTCTTCACGCGAATAGCCACCCGAAAGCGCCACGGCGCGCATGACGCGGGGGTGATCGACCAGTGGTTTGTAGAGATTGGCGGTTTCCGGCAACGTGAGCTTGAGCATGACCTGTTGATCGTCCGGCAGCGCGTCCAATTGCGTCTTGATCTCGGCCAGAAGGATGTCCTCGGCTTCGGCCTTGTCTGCAATCGAGATGGTCACCTCGGGTTCAATGATCGGCACAAGGCCATGGCCGAGGATCTGTTTGCCCACTTCGAATTGCTGCGCCACCAAGGCCTTGATTCCGTCGGCATTGGCGGCATTGATGACCGAGCGCATCTTGGTACCGAAGATGCCCGCCTTCACGGCACGCTCCAGCAGGGCGTCGAGGTCGGGCATGGGTTTCATCATCTGCACGCCCATTTCTTCGTCGGCGAGGCCCTTGTCGACCTTGAGGAAGGGGACGACACCGCGGTCTTCCCACATGAATTGCGCGGTGGGCTTGCCACCCATTTCGCGGTCCATGGTCATCTCAAAGAGGATCGCGCCGACCACCTTGTCGCCGGTAAAGGCCGGGGCATGGGCGATGCGGGTGCGCATGGCGTGGACCAGATCGAACATTTCGGCATCGGAGGTGTAATCGCTTTCCTCGATCCCGTAGAGGCGCAGGGCTTTGGGAGTGGAGCCACCCGATTGATCGAGGGCCGCGATAAAGCCCTTACCGCTGCTTACCTGCTCTGCCTGACGTTCGTTGGACATGATCTGACCTCTGCATTCCGAATGAAAATAGGGTGCGGGCGCACCGG
The DNA here is from genome assembly GCA_035268705.1 of Roseovarius sp. Classification (GTDB taxonomy): domain Bacteria; phylum Pseudomonadota; class Alphaproteobacteria; order Rhodobacterales; family Rhodobacteraceae; genus Roseovarius. The sequence continues at coordinate 1,892 of DATFKJ010000073.1, forward strand.
TTGGCCCGCTTCTAGGCGAGGGGAACAGGCGTTGCAATTCTGGTCGCGCTAACAGCGGCGGGCCAGTGGCCATTTGCGCAGATGCAATGCGGTTGCTGGCGTGCCTTGTGCGGGTGGTGCGCATGAATGCGCACCCTACGGGCTGAGATCCGGCTTTCGGGGACCTTGAGCCTTATGTCGTTTGACCCTTGAGCGCCGCCACCCCCGGCAGGTCTTTGCCTTCCATCCATTCAAGGAAGGCCCCGCCGGCGGTTGAGATATAGGTAAACTCGCCAGCAGCGCCCGATTTGTTGAGCGCGGCCACGGTATCACCGCCGCCTGCAACCGAAATGAGTTTTCCGGCTTTGCTCAGGTCGGCGGCATGGCTGGCCGCGGCATTGGTGGCCGTGTCGAATGGGGCGATTTCAAAGGCGCCAAGCGGGCCGTTCCAGATCAGTGTTTTGGCCTTGTCGAAGGCGCCGGTGACGCGGGCCACGGCTTGTGGGCCGGCGTCGAGGATCATCGCGTCGTCGGGGCAGGCATGGGCGGGGACGGTTTCGTTTTCCGCCCCGGCGGCGAATTCGCGGGCCACGACCACATCAGCGGGCAGCAGGAGTTCACAGCCGGAGGCCCCGGCCTTGGCCATGATTTCGCGTGCGGTGTCGGCCATGTCGTGTTCACAGAGCGATTTGCCGACGCCCAAGCCTTGGGCGGCGAGAAAAGTATTTGCCATGCCGCCACCGATGACCAGTTGGTCGACCCTTTCGACAAGGTTGCCCAGCAGGTCCAGCTTGGTCGAGACCTTGGCCCCGCCGACCAC
>DATFKJ010000074.1:0-8037 GCA_035268705.1 Roseovarius sp.
AAGCCGACCGCGAAAGCCGCGCCTGCGCCGGTCAAAGAACCAGCCGAACCTGCGGCGACATCGGAAGAGGGCAAAAAGCCCAAGACGATGAAAGCGCCGCGCAAGGCCGGGCCCGACGATCTGAAGATGATCAAGGGCGTGGGGCCGAAGCTTGAGAAATTGCTTCACGCATTGGGCTTTTTCCATTTCGACCAAGTGGCGAAATGGAGCGGCGAGGAAGTGCAGTGGGTTGACCAGAACCTTGAAGGTTTCAAGGGCCGGGTCAGTCGCGACAACTGGGTCGAACAGGCAAAACTATTGGCGGATGGAAAAGAGACAGAGTTCTCGACCAAGGCCAAGAAAGGAGGCGTCTATTAAGGGCGCCGGTCTGAGATAACAGGGGGTACTTGTGATGTCGAATACTGCAACGTGGAGCCCGTGCCGCATCATCTGTTGGGGCGTGGCGGCCTTGATTGGTGTGATCGTGCTTTTGAGTATATCGGGTAGCGTCGGCTTTCTGGCCGCGCTGATGGCAGCGGCTGCTTTGACGGTATTCATCGGTTTGGTCGCGACGCGCTTGATCTGTACCGGTGAGAGCGGCACTGCGAACGAATCTGCCGGAGGCGCTTCAGATGCCGCGGCAGGGGCTGCTGCGGCGACCTCGAAAGCGGGGTCGGCGGTGGCCGAGAAGGCTTCGGAGGCGGCAAGCGCCACGACAGAGGCCGCGAAATCGGCCGCGAGCAGCGTCAGCGAGGCCGCCGAGGAGGCGACTGACAAGGGCAAGGTCGCTGCCGAAGACGTCAAGGAAAGTGCAAAGGCGACGGCAAGTGCCGCTGAGGAAAAGGTCAAATCCGGAACCCTTTTGAATGGTGAAGAAGAACTGGCCAATCGCAAGGGTGAATGGAGTTACGACAAGTCAGGCGCGGAGGCGAGTACGAGCGCCTCGGCGACGCCGGATTACGATGGCGATGGTGTCAAAGAAGGTACGAACGAGGGCAGCAAGCCCGAGGCCCTGTCCGCGCCCAAGGGCGGGCAGGCGGATAACCTCAAGGAAATCAAGGGTGTCGGCCCGAAACTTGAGGCGATGCTGAACGACATGGGCTTTTATCACTTTGACCAGATCGCCAAATGGGGCCCTGACGAAGTGGCTTGGGTGGATGCCAACATCAAGGGCTTCAAAGGCCGGGTGAGCCGCGACAATTGGGTTGACCAAGCCAAGACCCTCGCCAGCGGCGGGGAAACCGAATTCTCCAAGCGCGTCGAAGACGGCGACGTGTACTAAGGGGTGCAACAGACGATGAGCCACAATCCAGACGAAATGCAGTTGGCGCGAAAGGGCCGCACCGTGGGTGTGGTTATCGCGTTGACGATGCTGGTTTGGATGGGCGCACAGTGGCTGGGCGCGCAGATGGGATGGCCGATACGGTTTGTCTTTCTGTTCGACCTGGCCGCCATCGCCGCCATGATCTGGGCGTTGGTGGTAACCTATCAAATCTGGCGTGCGCGCCAGAACAACCGAAGGTGACAAGCGGATGCTGAAAGACCAGGACCGTATCTTTACCAATCTCTACGGTATGCACGACCGGACCCTGAAAGGGGCCAAGGCGCGTGGGCATTGGGATGGCACGGCGAAAATCTTGCAGAACGGGCGCGACTGGATCATCGAACAGATGAAGGCCAGCGGCCTGCGGGGCCGGGGCGGCGCGGGCTTCCCCACGGGCCTCAAATGGTCCTTCATGCCCAAGGAAAGTGACGGGCGGCCTGCCTATCTGGTGGTCAATGCCGACGAGTCCGAGCCGGGCACCTGCAAGGACCGCGAGATCATGCGCCACGATCCGCATACCCTGATCGAGGGCTGCCTGATCGCCAGCTTCGCGATGCAGGCGCATGCCTGCTATATCTACATTCGCGGCGAATACATTCGCGAGCGCGAGGCGCTTCAGGCTGCGATTGACGAGGCTTACGAGGCTGGGTTGATCGGCAAGAACGCCTGCAAATCGGGGTGGGATTTCGACCTTTACCTGCACCACGGTGCGGGGGCGTATATCTGCGGCGAGGAAACCGCCCTTCTGGAAAGCCTTGAGGGCAAGAAGGGGATGCCTCGGATGAAGCCGCCGTTTCCGGCCATGGCCGGTGTCTATGGCTGCCCGACCACGGTGAACAACGTCGAGTCGATTGCCGTGGTGCCAACCATCCTGCGCCGGGGGCCGGAATGGTTCGCGGGCTTTGGCCGTCCCAACAACACGGGCACAAAGATTTACGCCATCTCGGGGCATGTGAATAACCCCTGCGTCGTGGAAGACGCGATGTCGATCAGTTTCGAGGATTTGATCGACAAGCACTGCGGCGGCGTTCGGGGTGGATGGGACAATCTCAAAGCGGTCATTCCGGGCGGTTCTTCGGTGCCTTGTGTTCGTGGCGAGAAAATGAAAGACGCGGTGATGGATTTCGACGCCCTGCGCGAAGTGGGGTCGAGCCTTGGGACCGCGGCGGTGATCGTCATGGACAAGGACACCGACATCATCAAGGCGATCTGGCGGCTTTCAAAGTTCTACAAGCACGAAAGCTGCGGCCAGTGTACGCCGTGCCGTGAAGGGACGGGTTGGATGATGCGGGTCATGGACCGCTTGGTACGTGGCGAGGCGGAGGTCGAGGAGATCGACATGCTCTTTGACGTGACCAAGCAGGTCGAGGGCCACACCATCTGTGCGCTTGGCGATGCGGCGGCTTGGCCCATTCAGGGTCTCATTCGCAACTTCCGCGACGAGATCGAGGATCGCATCAAGGCACAGAAAACCGGCCGCGTGAGTGCGGTCGCAGCAGAGTGAGGGGCGCGTGATCGTGACCATGAGCCATAAAAATCGGCGCCGCGCTCTTGCCGCGCTTTTCCTTGGGGCGATTGTCGCTTTGCCCGGCTGTGGGGACCGTGCAGCCAAGGTGCGCTTCAACGGGGAGTACTACCCCGCGAAGGTGAGCCGGGATCGTGATGCGCGCGAACAGTTTCAGGTTGCGGTGCGCCAGGTGGATCGCGGTTTGACGGGTGCGCGCGAGGCCGGTCGCTATGAGGCAATGCGGTATTGCCTGAAGGAATTCGGCACCTCGGATATAGATTGGGTCAACGGCCCTGATGCCGAGGATGGTCGCCTTCAGGTTTCCAATGGTCGGCTTGTACTGAACGGAGAGTGTGTCACTTGGTGACTTTCCTTTTCATATCAATGGTTTGTGCGGGGTGTTATTGCATATCAATGCCCGCGAAAGCCATCTGCGCAGCAGATGGAGGCGAAAGATTTGCGGCCTCTGCTGTGGTGAAAAAAGGAGACACCCAATGCGTATGATGACCACTTTTGTTCTGAGTGCGGCCCTAAGCAGCGCGGCGATGGCCGGAAGCGCCAGCACCAAGCCGGGTTTGCCCCAAGAGACAGATATCAACAACGGCCTTTTGGCCGTGGCCGCGGCCGACAAAATCCGCCGTGCATGCTCCAGCATCTCGGGCCGGTTCTTCCGTGCGCGTGGTTACGTGAACGACCTTAAGGATCTGGCGCTTGAGCGTGGCTACACCGAGGACGAAATCGACGCTTACGTCAACGACGACGCGGAACAGGACAAGATGCGCGTCAAGCGCAACGTCTACTTCAAATCCAAAGGGGCCAGCAATCTGGACCCTGACAGCCTCTGTGTGCTGGGCCGCGAAGAGATACGCAAGAACAGCCGGATCGGCTCGCTACTGAAAGCAAAGTGAGAAACTATGTCTGACCTGCGCAAGATCATCATCGACGATCAGGAATTGGAAGTAGAAGGGGCGATGACCCTGATTCAGGCTTGTGAGCAAGCCGGGATCGAAGTGCCACGCTTTTGCTACCACGAACGGCTGTCGATTGCCGGGAATTGCCGGATGTGTCTTGTCGAGGTCGTGGGCGGGCCGCCGAAACCGGCGGCCTCCTGCGCCATGCAGGTGCGCGATTTGCGGCCCGGACCCGAGGGGCAGCCGCCTGTGGTCAAGACGAACTCGCCCATGGTCAAGAAGGCCCGTGAAGGGGTGATGGAGTTCCTACTCATCAACCACCCGCTGGATTGCCCGATCTGCGATCAGGGCGGCGAGTGCGATTTGCAGGATCAGGCCATGGCCTATGGCGTGGATTTCAGCCGCTATCGTGAGCCGAAGCGGGCGGTGGACGATCTTGATCTTGGGCCTTTGGTGGAAACCCATATGACACGCTGCATTTCCTGCACGCGCTGTGTGCGTTTCACCACCGAGGTGGCGGGTATTCACCAGATGGGCCAGACAGGTCGCGGCGAAGATGCCGAGATCACCGCTTACTTGGGCGAAACGCTGGACAGCAACCTGCAAGGCAACATCATTGACCTGTGCCCGGTGGGCGCACTCGTGTCGAAGCCCTATGCCTTTACCGCGCGGCCTTGGGAGTTGACCAAAACCGAAACTATCGACGTGATGGATGCGCTTGGCAGTAGTATCCGGGTGGATACCAAGGGCCGCGAGGTCATGCGTATCCTGCCACGTAACCACGACGGCGTGAACGAGGAATGGATTTCCGACAAGACGCGCTTTGTCTGGGACGGACTGCGCCGTCAGCGTCTTGATCGGCCCTTTGTCCGCGAAAACGGCAAACTGCGCGCGGCTACGTGGCCCGAGGCTTTGGGTAAGGCCGCCGAGGCGATCAAGGGTGCCAAGAAACTCGCGGGCCTCGTCGGCGATCTGGCCCCGGTTGAGGCGGCTTTTGCCCTCAAGCAACTGGTTGAAGGGCAGGGCGGCAATGTGGAATGCCGGACCGACAAGGCCAAGCTGCCGGAAGGCAACCGTGCCGGATATGTCGGTAATGTCGCGGTTGAAGATCTGGACACCGCCAAAGAGGTTATCCTGATCGGCACCAACCCGGCGATCGAAGCGCCGGTCTTGAATGCGCGTATCCGCAAGGCGTGGCTGAAGGGGGCCGAGGTCAAGGTTGTCGGGCCCAACATGGATCTGACCTATGACTTTACCCATGCAGGCACCGGGCGCGATGCGCTGTCCAAGCTGACGGTCAGCGAAGATGCGATCGTCATCGTGGGGCAAGGCGCGTTGCACGAGGCTGATGGCGGGGCCGTTTTGGCCGCTGCGCAAGCGTTGAGCGGTCGGATGATGGTTCTGCACAGCGCCGCAGGCCGTGTTGGCGCGATGGATGCGGGCTGCACCACGGAAGGCGGGCTTGAGGCCGCGATTGATGGGGTCGACGTGATTTACAACCTCGGCGCAGACGAGGTGGAAATCGACGCAGGGGCCTTCGTGATCTACCAAGGCAGCCACGGGGACCGGGGCGCGCATCGTGCCGATGTGATCCTGCCGGGCGCGGCCTACACTGAGGAACAGGGCCTCTTCGTGAATACCGAAGGTCGTCCGCAACTGGCGCTGCGTGCCGGGTTCCCGCCGGGCGAGGCCAAGGAAAACTGGGCCATCCTGCGGGCATTGTCGGGGGAAATGGGCGAGGCACTGCCGTTTGATTCCATCGTGCGCCTGCGCAAGCAGTTGGTTGAGGCGGCGCCGGTTCTGCAACAGGTGGACAAGATACCGGAAAACACTGGCGACGCTTTGAGCAAAAGCAAACTGGGCAAGGCCGACTTCCGCTTGGCGGTCACGGACTTCTACCTGACCAACCCGATTGCCCGCGCGAGCGAGCTGATGGCGGAACTGAGCGCGAATGCGAAAGAGCGAAACGCTCAACTAATGGTAGCGGAGTGAACTAATGCGAGTTCTGGACAGAGTTAAAAATGTCAGTCTTGCATTGGGCTTTTGTATTCTTGCGGGCTGTGCTTCTCAAATTATGGAAGGCTATGTTGGGAAGTCCATTACTGAGCCAATGCTTGACTACGGTAAGCCAACGTCTGTGTTTGATCTGCCAAACGGACAGCGCGCATTCCAATGGCAAATCAACAATAGTGGAGTGATGCCCATTACGACTCCGACTACAAGCACAATCTATGGAGCCAATGGCTGGGCTTCAGTGACGACCAACCAGACTAATTATGTTCCTTACAACAATAATTGTGTTTACACGCTCATGGGCGAACAGAGTGGTGATGATTGGATTGTTGTGGGCTTCCGTCAACCGCGATTAGGTTGTGAGTAATGCGGCGTGCCGCCATCATAACCCCTGTGGCGTTGATGTGCGCCGGTGCTGTCTCGGGGTGCGAGGCCGGCGGCGAGGTTTCGCGGTTTTCCCCGGACTATCAGGGAATCGAAACCCGCCTTCTGGACGGGGATCTGGTGAATTTCCATGTCCGGATGTCCGGTGCGCGGACGGTCGAGGACGTGGACCGCTATGCAGAATGCGCGGCCGCGCAATACGCATTGATCCGTGGCTACGGATTCGCGCGGCATTTGCGGACGAATGTGGATGAAGAGGGTGGCATCTGGCGCGGTGATGCGGTTTATACGATCTCGCCGGCGTTGCCCCGAGGATTGAAAACGATCGACGCAGAAGTCGTCGCCGCCGATTGCGCGGAAAACGGAATACCGATGGTGTGAGGACCTGATGGCTGAATTCTTTACAACCCCGCTTGGAATTGCGGTGCTAATCGTGGCGCAGTGTCTGGCCGTCGTGGGCTTTGTCATGATCTCGCTGCTGTTCTTGGTCTATGGCGACCGCAAGATCTGGGCCGCGGTTCAAATGCGGCGCGGCCCGAACGTGGTGGGGGCATTTGGCGTCCTGCAATCGGTGGCGGATGCCTTGAAATACGTACTGAAAGAGGTGGTTGTACCCGCAGGGGCCGACAAGACGGTATTCATCCTTGCCCCTATGACCAGTTTCGTTCTGGCAATCCTTGCCTGGGCGGTGATCCCGCTCAATGAAGGGTGGGTTTTGTCGGATATCAACGTGGCGGTCTTGTTCGTCTTCGCGGTATCCTCGCTTGAGGTCTACGGTGTTATCATGGGCGGCTGGGCCTCGAATTCGAAATACCCGTTCCTTGGTTCGCTGCGCTCGGCGGCGCAGATGATTTCCTATGAAGTCAGCATCGGCTTGATCATCATCGGTGTAATCATCTCGACCGGGAGTTTGAACTTCGGGTCAATCGTGGCGGCCCAGGACACGGCCTATGGCTTCTTCGGGTGGTATTGGCTGCCGCATCTGCCGATGGTCTTCTTGTTCTTCATCTCGTGCCTTGCGGAAACCAACCGCCCGCCCTTCGATCTTCCCGAAGCGGAGTCCGAACTGGTGGCGGGCTACCAAGTGGAATATTCGGCGACGCCGTTCCTGTTGTTCATGGCCGGCGAATATATCGCGATCTTCCTGATGTGTGCGCTGACCTCGCTGCTGTTCTTCGGCGGTTGGTTGTCGCCCATCCCGGGCCTGCCCGATGGGGTGGCATGGATGATCGCCAAGATGGCCTTCTTCTTCTTCCTCTTCGCGATGGTGAAGGCCATTACACCGCGCTACCGCTATGACCAGTTGATGCGCATTGGCTGGAAAGTGTTCCTGCCGCTGTCGCTGACTTGGGTCGTGGTGGTGTCGTTCCTTGCGAAATTCGAAGTGCTTGGCGGCTTCTGGGCCCGCTGGGCGATTGGAGGCTGACCGATGGCGAATATCGATTACGGACGCGCGGCGGGGTATTTCCTGCTCAAGGATTTCTTCAATGGGTTCCGTCTGGGCCTGAAGTATTTCTTTGCGCCGAAAGCGACGCTGAACTACCCGCATGAAAAGGGTCCGCTGAGCCCTCGGTTCCGTGGGGAACATGCCCTGCGTCGCTATCCCAACGGGGAAGAGCGTTGCATTGCCTGCAAGCTGTGTGAGGCGATCTGCCCGGCGCAGGCCATCACCATCGACGCCGAGCCGCGCGATGATGGTAGCCGCCGCACCACGCGCTATGACATCGACATGACCAAGTGCATCTATTGTGGCTTCTGCCAAGAGGCCTGCCCGGTGGATGCCATCGTCGAGGGGCCGAATTTCGAGTTTGCCACCGAAACCCGCGAAGAGCTGTTTTACGACAAGGCCAAACTTCTTGAGAATGGCGAACGGTGGGAAGCCGAGATTGCCCGCAACCTTGAACTGGATGCACCCTACA
>DATFKJ010000075.1:0-10421 GCA_035268705.1 Roseovarius sp.
GAAATGCGAAGTCACCGGCGTGTCGCGCGATGGCGACAAGGTGACCGGTGTGACCACCAACCGCGGCGATATCGCCTGCGATAAACTGGGCATCGTTGTGGCGGGCCACTCGGGGCAACTAGCCGATATGGCGGGCTTTCGCCTGCCCATCGAATCCGTTTCGCTTCAGGCGCTCGTGTCCGAGCCGATCAAACCCTGCATGGATTGCGTCGTCATGGCCAACACCGTGCATGGCTACATGTCGCAATCCGACAAGGGCGAAATGGTTATCGGCGGCGGCACCGATGGCTATAACAACTACACCCAACGCGGTTCGTTCCACCATATCGAGGAAACCGTTCGCGCCCTCGTGGAAACCTTCCCCATGGTCGCCCGCCTCAAGATGCTGCGCCAATGGGGCGGCATCGTCGACATCACCGGTGATCGCTCCCCGATCCTGTCCAAAACCCCCGTCGATGGCGTCTTCATCAACTCCGGCTGGGGCACCGGCGGCTTCAAGGCCACCCCGGGCTCGGGCTGGGGCTTTGCCGAGCTTATCGCCAAGGGCCACTCACCGCTCTGCGATGAATTCTCGCTCACCCGCTTCAAAGAAGGCCGGTTCATCGACGAATCCGTCGCCGCCGGGGTGGCGCACTAAGATGATTGGCTCGTTTCTTCCATATGCTTCAGAAACCAGTCGTACTCCAAGGCAAGGTCGTTCATTGCGCCTAAGTCACGTTGATCAAATGCGCGTTTGGCTAATTCGCCAATTAACTGGTCTCCGTGTTGCCGTGACCATCGTTCAAACTCTCGCCAGTCATGTATCATTTGGCCGCCTCAACGAACGTGTTTTCAATTCGTTGACAGGCTACGAGCGGCAAAGAACATCCAATATGCACAAAGCCCTCGGTGGCGAACGCCCTACAATTAACGGAGCAAATCAATGCTAATCCTAGATTGCCCCTGCTGCGGCGTGCGCGGCGAAGAAACCGAATTCCACTCCGGCGGCGAAGCACACCTCAAACGCTTCGGCCCCGGCCCCTCGGATGATGACTTCCACGGCTACCTTTTCGAAAAGGTAAACCCCAAGGGTGTGCATTTCGAACGCTGGCGGCACGTCAATGGCTGCGGCAAGTGGTTCCACGCCGCCCGCTGCACCATGACGCTTGAGGTCTTTGGCACCTACTCGGCCCAGACGCTGGAGCCACCGCAAGAGATCAAAGACAAGATCACCGCCAAGCGCCCCGGCTGGAGCTGGAGAGAATTCGCATGACGCTTTTTCTTGGCAAAAATACCCACATTCTGACCATCACCACTGGCACGAGGGCCTAGGACATGAGCACACGTCTCGCCACTGGCGGCCGCCTTCTCGATAAATCCCGCACGCTGGGTTTCTCTTTCAACGGCAAACAGTTGAAGGGCGTCGAGGGCGATACACTCGCCTCCGCGCTGCTGGCCAACGATCAGATGCTTGTCGGGCGCTCCTTCAAATATCACCGCCCACGCGGCATTGTCGCCTCGGGCGGGGAAGAGCCCAACGCGCTTGTGGGCTTGGGTGAGGACAACAAATTCGAACCCAACCAGCGCGTCACCACGACCGAGCTCTTCGATGGCCTGACCTGCACCTCGCAGAACCACTGGCCCAGCCTTGAGTTTGATGTGGGCATTCTCAACTCCAAGCTTTTCGCGCGCTTCCTGCCCGCGGGCTTTTACTACAAAATGTTCATCCACCCGCGCCCCCTGTGGAAGCATGTGTATGAGCCGTTCATCCGCCAATCGGCGGGCTTGGGCAAAGCCCCGCGCGACATGGACCCCGACAGCTATGAACACTTCTTCGCCTTCTATGACGTGGTGGTGATCGGCGGCGGCGTTGCCGGGTTGCAATCCGCCAAGGCGGCGGGGCAGGCCGGGGCAAAGGTCCTTCTGATGGAACAAGACCCCCACTGGGGTGGTCGCGCCCCCGTGGATGGCGGCACGATTGACGGGCAAGAGCCACAAGCCTTCGTTGACGCCACCCTGTCCGAACTTGAGGCCATGCCGAACGTCACCCTGCGCACCCGCATGATGGGCGCAGGCGTTTATGACCACGGCTATGTTCTGGGCTACGAGCGCGTGAATGATCATACGCCATCGGCCAAAGGCCCGCGTCACCGCCTCTGGCGTATCCGCGCAGGGCAGATCATCACCGCCACCGGCGCTATCGAACGCCCGCTCAGCTTTGCGGGCAACGATATTCCCGGCGTCATGCTCGCCTCGGCCATCCGCGATTACGCGGTGAACTACGGTGTCTCCATAGGCGACCGCACCGTTGTCGTGACCAACAACGATGACGCTTACCTCACGGCCATCACCCTCAAGGACGCGGGCCTCGATGTTCCCGTAATTCTCGACGCCCGCGCTTCGGGCGGTGGGGCCTTGGCTGACCGCGCCCGCGAAATGGGCATCCGTGTTGAAAACGGCAAAGGCATCTCATCGGTCAAAGGCGGCAAGCGTGTCGAAGGCGTGGCGATCTGCGCCCAAGCAGGCGAAGGCGCGACGCTGGAAGAGATCAAATGCGACGCGGTCGCCATGTCGGGCGGCTGGTCGCCCGTCGTCCACCTCTGGTCGCATTGCGGTGGCAAGCTGATCTGGGACGAGGCCGAGGCGATGTTCCGCCCCGATCCCGAAAAAGCCCCCACCGGCGACACCGGCGAAGGCTTCGTGATCGCCGCCGGTGCGGCCAATGGCATATTCGCCTTGAATGAGACCCTCAGCGACGCCCAAAAAGCGGGCGCAGACGCCGCCAAGGCCACTGGCCACAAAGGCAAGGCTGGCAAGGCCCCCACGGGCGAGGCCCCGGCCTATGCCGCGATCCAACCCGTCTGGATGATGCCGCAAGGTGCGGGCATCAAGCTGCGCATGAAGTCATGGCTGGATTTCCAGAACGACGTAAAAGTCTCGGACATCCAACTCGCCGCTCGCGAAGGGTTCGAGTCGGTCGAACACGCCAAGCGTTACACCACGCTTGGCATGGCAACCGACCAAGGGAAGCTCAGCAATATCAACGGTCTGGCGATCCTCTCGGATGCCTTGGGGCAGGCGATTCCGCAAACCGGAACAACCACCTTCCGCCCGCCCTACACGCCGATTTCACTGGCTTCCATCGCCGGTGACGCAAAGGGCGATACCTTCCAACCCATTCGCAAGACCCCGATGCACGACTGGCACGCCGAAAACGGCGCCCATTGGGAACCCGTGGGCGCATGGCGCCGCCCCTATACCTTCCAGAAATCGGGCGAAAGCGTCGAAAGTGCTGTCATCCGCGAGATCAAGCAAACCCGCGAAAGCCTTGGCCTGCTGGATGCCTCGACGCTGGGCAAGATCATCGTCAAGGGCCCCGACGCGGGCAAGTTCCTCGACATGCTCTACACCAACATGATGTCGACCCTGAAGCCGGGCCGCTGCCGCTATGGCCTGATGTGTGGTGAAAACGGCTTCCTTCAGGATGACGGCGTCGTGGCGCGAATCGATGAGGAAACTTTCCTCTGCCACACAACCACCGGCGGGGCGGATTCAATCCACGCCCATATGGAAGAGTGGCTGCAAACCGAGTGGTGGGATTGGAAGGTCTACACCGCCAATGTCACCGAACAGTACGCCCAGATCGGCGTCGTCGGGCCCAAGTCAAGGGAAATACTTCAAAAATTCACCGATGACGATATCAGCGCCGATGCCCTGACGTTCATGGGCTGGAAGGACATCACCCTTGATGGCATACCTGCGCGAGCATACCGTATTTCTTTCTCGGGAGAATTGAGCTATGAGATCGCCGTGCCTGCCAGCCGGGGACGCGCCCTTTGGGACAGGTTGATGCAGGCAGGGAAAGAGTACGGCGTGACCCCATATGGTACCGAAGGGCTGCATGTTATGCGGGCCGAGAAGGGTTTTATCATGATTGGTGATGAAACCGACGGGACTGTAATTCCCCAAGACCTCATGATGCATTGGGCGATTTCCAAGAAAAAAGAGGACTACCTCGGCAAGCGCGCGCAAGAGCGCGAGCATATGGCAGATCCCAACCGTTGGAAGCTGGTGGGCCTTGAGACCACCGATGGCAGTGTCTTGCCCGATGGGGCCTATGCCGTGGCCGAAGGCACCAACGCCAACGGTCAACGGAACGTGCAGGGCAGGGTCACCTCGACCTATTACTCACCCACGTTGGACCGTGGCATCGCCATGGGCCTTGTCCACAACGGACCCGACCGGATGGGCGAGGTGCTGGATTTCCCCAAGGTGGATGGCACCGTGGTGAAAGCGAAAATCGTCGATCAGGTCTTCTTTGACAAAGACGGAGAAAAGCAAAATGTCTAACGCCGCCGTCAGCGCCCTCAAGGGGGCCACAGTACAGGGTTTCGCCCGCGTCGAAGAGGCCGGCCTTCACGGCATGATTGCCATGCGCGGTGATCTGGCCTCCGCCAAGGTGAAAAAGGCCGTCAAGGACGCCACGGGTCAGGATGTTCCGGCCCTGCGCGGCATCAACGCCGGTGACAGCGGCGCGGTGGCATGGATGTCGCCCGACGAACTGCTCGTCATGGTGGCCTACGATCAGGTTGAAGATGCGCTTGCCAAGATCGAAACCACCCTTGCCGGTGAACACTTCCTCGCCGTCAATGTCTCGGACGCCCGCGCGATGTTCCGCGTCTCGGGCAGCGGGGCAGGGGTGCGCGAAGTGGTGGCCAAACTCTGCCCCGTCGACATGACCCCGGGCGTGTTCGAGCCGGGCATGTTCCGTCGCACCCGCATGGCGCAAATCCCCGCCGCCATCTGGATGCCCGACGCCGAAAGCGTGCAAATCGTCTGCTTCCGCTCGGTGGCGGAATATGCCTTCAACCTGCTGCGCGATGCCGTGGCCGAAGGCGGCGAGGTCGGGCTCTTTTCCTGACGGTTTTAGACGGATTTATGCGCCTTTGGGCCTTGACCTTGCGGGGTCAAGGCTACCATGTAGTGGCATGTAAATTCAAAAAACGAACAGGGGGCCCACATGGCTTTTGAACTTCCCGATCTACCCTATTCGCATGACGCGCTGGCCGATCACGGCATGAGCCGCGAAACGCTGGAATACCACCACGACATCCACCACAAGGCCTATGTCGACAATGGCAACAAAGCCATCGCCGGGACTGAGTGGGAAGGCAAATCCGTCGAAGAGATCATCAAGGGCACCTACGACGCCAATTCCGTCGCCCAAAACGGTATCTTCAACAACGCCTCGCAGTACTGGAACCACAACCAGTTCTGGGAAATGATGGCCCCCGGTGGCACCGGCATGCCCGGTGAACTGGAAAAAGCCATTAATGAGGCCTTCGGCTCGCTTGATGACTTCAAATCGCAATTCGCCGCCGCCGGCGCGGGCCAGTTCGGCTCGGGTTGGGCATGGCTGGTCAAGGACACCGACGGGTCGCTCAAGGTGACCAAAACCGAAAACGGCGTGAACCCGCTCTGCTTTGGCCAAACCGCGCTTCTGGGCTGCGATGTCTGGGAACACTCCTACTACATCGACTTCCGCAACAAGCGTCCGGCTTACCTCGACAACTTCCTGAACAACCTCGTGAACTGGGAAAACGTCGCCTCGCGCATGTGACCCCCTGAACGACCGTTCAACGCACCCCTCGGCTTGTCGCCGGGGGGTGTTTTCATTTGACCGGATCTTGGCCCGGCTTGCTTGCGTGTCATCAATGACAGCAACAAAACGGAGGCAAGAATGGCAGGGCGTTTCAAGTCGAAAGGCGGACACCGCGACACCGACGATATGCTTCGCGATAGGCGCGAGGTCGCCGATCAGGGCCGCGCTGGCGGCAACCTTGCCCTTAAAATCGCCACCCGCGATGACGGAAAGCGTGCAAAGGAGCGCCGGGGCGGGTTGACCCGCGTCACCAAGTCCGACGAACACGACAGCGGCACAAATCAAGGAGACGAATGATATGGCGACTTTGACGAACGGAACATGGGTTTTGATCGCCGATAGTGAGAAGGCCCTGTTTCTCAGGAATATACTGGATGCGATCAATCCGGATCTTGAGGTCGTGAAGAAAGAGGAACAGGACAACCCATCGAACTATGAACAATCGGCCAACCGTCCGGGCCGCATGCATGACGGCGGCGCTGGACAACTGTCCGCCATGGACGACACGGACTGGCACCAATTGGCCAAGGATCGTTTCGCCGATGATTTGGCCGACAAGCTGTATCACTACGCCCATAAAGGCGCCTTCGATCGGATCGTTCTGGTCGCCTCCTCGGGGACATTGGGACATTTGCGCAAGAAACTCCACAAGGAAGTTGAAGAGCGTGTTGTCGGCGAGCTTTCCAAGGATCTTACGAACCATCCGCTCGACAAGGTTGAAAAGATGCTCAAGAAGGAATTCGATCCTCATCTTTAGCGCTTTGAGAGGGCCAAAATTTACAAGCCGTACATTTTTCCCGCTTGCCAATCCCTACGCCATCCCCCACCCCTTAGGCGTGCTGCAAAAGGATGGGAAAGACGATGCGCGAGCCGGTCAAAGGTGTTCTTGCAATGGTGGCCTGCTGCACGATCTGGGGCCTGTCGGCCATTTATTACAAGCTGCTCGAACACATCCCGCCGCTTGAGATTTTGGCTCACAGAACCCTGTGGTCATTGGTTTTTTTCGCTTTGGTCTTGGTCTTGCAACGGCGGTTTCACTTGTTGGTGTCCGCGGTGGGCACGCGCCGGTCCGCCGCCACGATCGGCGCGGCGGCCTTGTTGATCTCGCTGAACTGGTTCACCTTCATCACCTCGATTCAACTCGGCAAAGCGGTCGAGGCATCCTTGGGCTACTACATCTTCCCCTTGGTCAGCGTCATCATGGGGGCCATCGTTTTCAAGGAACGCTTGGGGCGGGTGCAAGTCATGGCTGTCGTCTTGGCGGGGCTGGCTGTGACCACCCTGACCGCTGGCCTTGGTGTCGCGCCTTGGATAGCCCTTGTTCTGGCTGTTAGCTTCGGTCTCTATGGCGTTGTAAAGAAGGGGCTTTCGGTTGGTCCCGTGGTCTCGGTCACCGCCGAGGTTCTTCTCCTGTCGCCCATTGCCATTGCGGTTTTGGGATTTGTTCACGGTCAGGGCGGTGGAACCTTCGCCACCAACTGGCAAGACAGCCTGCTCTTGGCATTCTCCGGTATCCTGACCGGCCTGCCGCTGATCCTGTTCAGCTATGCCACCAAACGCGTGATGCTCTCGACCGTGGGGCTGGTTCAGTACTTGAACCCCAGCCTGCAATTCCTTGTGGCGACACTGATTTTCCGCGAAGCGTTCAGCCTGTGGCACGCCATTGCCTTTGGCATGATCTGGACCGCGTTGGCGCTCTATACCACCTCGGCACTGCGTCAGGACAGGGCCGCGCGCAGGGCCGCCATCAGCCCTTGAACATCCTCGACCACCTCAACAAAATCCAACAGGCTCGCATCGGCGAATTCCTCGCCGATGACATGGTTCATCAATTGCATGAGGGGTGTCCAGTAGCCATCTGTATTCAAAAGATAAATCGGTTTTTCATGTAGGCCCAATTGCCGCCATGTGAGCACCTCGAAGAACTCATCGAGCGACCCCGCGCCACCGGGTAAAACCACGATCGCGTCCGAGTTCATGAACATCACCTTTTTGCGCTCATGCATGGTTTCGGTCACCACGTACCGCGTCAGGTCGGTCTTGCCTACTTCCCACCGCACCAGATGCTCGGGGATCACGCCGAAGGTCTCACCACCGGCCGTCTGCGCCGCCCGCGCCACGGCCCCCATCAATCCCACGTCCCCCGCGCCATAAACCAAGCGATAACCCCCTTCAGCCAGCAAGGCCCCAAGCCGCGTGGCGTCCGCCTCATAGGTGGCCCGCGCCCCGGCGCGTGAGCCGCAAAAGACACAGATTGATCGTGTTGGCATGGAATTTGCCCCAAGTCTCAAAGGGTTGTTTTGACCAGTGATAGCCTTGTTGCTATGGTCCAGCAAGCGTGTGGCGCGGGGACGTCTCACAAGGGGAAGTGCATGAGCAAACTTGCGGGATTGGCCGGGGGGCCTGGTCTGGCTGTTACAGCGACGGCGGTCATCGTGATCGGCGGCGGTCTGGGGCTTTATGCCCTTGGCTTTTTGTCACAAAGCGACGTGCCGGACCACGAACACCCCGTCGTTTCCACTGCCGAACCGCAGGCCGAAACAGATCAGACGACGCAAGCCAAGCCCGACCCTGTCACGCCCGATCTGCCGCAACTTCCGCAAATCTCCAACTTCCGACTGGCCCCCGATGGGGCTTTGCTGGTGGCTGGAACGGCATCCGCAGGCTGGGACGTGGCGATCCTTCTGGACGGAGCCGAACTCACGCGCGTGCCGACCGATCCAAGCGGGGATTTCGTGGCCTTCCACGACATCGCGCCCAGTTCCGAACCCCGAATCCTGACGGTCAATACCTACGCCCCAGAGGGCGGCACGATACTGGAGTCCAAGGACGAGATCATCGTTGCCCCCATGGCCGCCCCGGTTGAGATGGCCAAGTCCCCTGACCCCGCGCTCTTGGATGTCGATCAAAAGGCGTCCGATGCGGATACCGATGAGACAGCAGAATTTGATGCCGCACAATCTCAGGCCCCTGATGCAAAACAGGAAAGCGCCCCCTCGCAGGCGGTGCTTCTCTCCAATGCTGAAGGTGTCGAAGTGTTGCAGCCCGCGGTGTCCAATGACAGCAGCCCCGAGGTCATGACCAGCGTGGCGCTGGATGCCATCACCTATGCCGAGGACGGCGACGTGCAACTTGCCGGTCGCGCGCAGGGTCAAGGTTTCGTGCGCATCTACCTGGACAACAGCGCAATCACCACATCGCGCATCGCCGAAGATGGGGGCTGGCGAACCGATCTGCCGAGCGTCGATACCGGCGTCTACACCCTGCGGATTGACGAGGTTGGTGCCGATGGACAGGTCACGTCGAGGGTTGAAACCCCCTTCAAGCGCGAAGCGCAGGAGGTGGTCACCACCCAAGGCGACGGCGGCCAAAGCGTGCGCGCAGTCACCGTACAGCCGGGGTCGACTCTCTGGGCCATATCGCGCCGCAACTACGGCGAGGGCACGATGTATGTGCGCATTTTCGAAGCCAACAAGGATCGTATCCGAGACCCTGACCTGATTTATCCTGGTCAGGTGTTTGCCGTCCCCAACGGCGGCTAGGATCATGGCGGGGGTGGCCTTCCGGCCTGTCGCGGCCTATCTGTGTGCGACGTGTTCAAGACAGGCTCCCCAATGCGCCGATCTACCCTGACAACCACCGACATGCCCGCCGACGGCTGGTCCACGATCCGCCGGGTCGCCCCGTACCTGTGGCCTGATGATCAGGCATGGGTGAAGCGGCGGGTCGTCTTTGCGCTGATCGTGCTGTTCGTGGCCAAGCTCGTCGCGGTGGGAACGCCCTATTTCTACAAGGCGGCCGTGGATGCGCTGTCAGGTGAAGGGCAGAACCCGGCCTGGATGTTGGGCGCGGGGGCCGTTGGCTTGACCGTGGCCTATGGTATGGCGCGCTTGATGAATGTGGGATTTCAACAGCTTAGGGATGTGATCTTTGCACGCGTTGCACAGCGCGCCCTGCGGCAACTGGCGCTGGAGACCTTCACGCATATCCACCGTATGTCGCTGCGCTATCACATCACGCGAAAGACGGGCGGGTTAAGCCGGATCATCGAGCGTGGTGTCAAAGGGGTGGAGTTCCTCCTGCGCTTTTTGCTCTTCTCCATCGGCCCCTTGGTGCTTGAGCTTTTGATGATCGGCATCGTTCTCTGGACGCTCTTCGATTTTTGGTACTTGGCCGTGGTGGTCGGTGTCATCGCCGCCTACGTGGCCTTTACCTTCAAGGTAACCGAATGGCGGGTGAAGCTGCGCAAGCAGATGAACGACCAAGATACCGACGCCAACCAAAAAGCTATCGACAGCCTTCTGAATTTTGAAACCGTCAAGTATTTCGGCGCAGAGGAGCGTGAGGCCGCGCGATATGACGCGGCGATGGAGGGCTATGAAACCGCCGCGCTGCAAACCTCCTATTCGTTGGCTTTCCTGAATTTCGGGCAGTCGATGCTGATCACGGGCGGGTTGGTCGCCGTTATGGTCATGGCCGCCTTTGGGGTTCAGAACGGCAATTTGACAGTGGGCGACTTCGTGATGGTCAATGCCTATATGATTCAAATCACCATGCCGTTGAATTTCCTTGGCACGGTTTATCGGGAGATACGCCAATCTCTTGTCGATATGGGTGAAATGTTCGGATTGTTAGAGCAAAGTCCGGATGTTTCGGATAAAAGTGACGCCAAGGTTCTGAATGTGCAAGGTGGAGAGGTGCATCTTGACGCGGTCGAGTTCGGATACGACCCTGAACGCCCCATCCTGAAAGGGATCGACCTTTGCGTTAGACCCGGTGA
>DATFKJ010000076.1:0-6618 GCA_035268705.1 Roseovarius sp.
TGTTACTCTCGCTGCAGAATAGGAACTCAATCGTCTCCGGTAAACCCGGTCTGGTTCACATCGTGTGGCGCGAAGACCCGGTGGGCGACCGTCATGCGCAGGTGAAGGCGATCGTTGAAGCCGGCCTGTCGGAAGGTATCAGCGCCATGGAACCCGGCGCGGTTCCGGTCGTGATGGATGTCGAGGTGACACGCTTCCACGCCCTGACGGAAAAGGCGCGGTACACCATCGGTGGTGTTCACGCCATCCAGTTCAAAATGCAACTGCGCAACCCTGAGACCGGTCAAGCCTATGGTGAGCCGCATCTTGTCAAAGCCGATTTCAAGGCGCTTGGCGGGGCCAAGGCGATCGAGGCCGAGCGCAATGGGATCACCCAGAAGCACCGTATCACGGAGCATTTGGCGAAGGTGATCCAGACCGAACTGGCCTCGCCGGATGGGTACAAGGCAGCCAATAACGGGCTCATGGGGGCGATCAACCAACTCTGACCTTTCCCAACAGTATGAAACGCCTTAAGGGGACGGCATGACACCGTCCCCTTATCCTATTGTCCGAATGCGACCCAAGACGCAGGCCCGAGCCATTCGGCATGGCGCGCCATGGGTTTATGACAACGAGTTGGTCACCGACCGGCGCACCAAGAAGCTGTCGCCGGGGTCCATCGCCCTTTTGGAAGATGCCGAGCGCAAGCCCTTGGCCGTGGTCGCGGTGAACCCCGCGTCGCGGATCATGGCGCGGGTGTTGGACCGAGACGTGCAGGCGGTGATTGATGGCGATTGGCTGCGGGTGCGGATGGCGCGGGCCTTGGCCCTGCGCGAGCGCGTGTTCGAGGCGCCGTTTTACCGGCTAGTCCATGCCGAGGCCGATGGCCTGCCGGGCGTGGTGATCGACCGCTTTGGCGATGTGGCGGTGATCCAGCCCAATGCGGCATGGGCCGAGGGTTTGCTGGACGAGTTGTGCGCCGCCGTGGTCGAGGTGACGGGCGTTGAAACCGTCCTGAAAAACGCCACGGGCCGGGCGCGGACCTTGGAAGGCTTGGACGAGGAAAACGCGGTTTTACACGGCGTTGCGCCCGGTGGCCCGGTGCCGGTGCCGATGAATGGCGCGACCTATATGGCCGATTTGATGGGTGGGCAGAAAACCGGGTTGTTCTACGATCAGCGGCCCAACCATGCCTTTGCCGCGCAGCTTTCCAAGGGCGCGCGGGTGCTGGATGTCTTCAGCCATGTGGGGGGCTTTTCGCTGGCCTGTTTGGCGCAAGGCGCGGCAAGCGCCGTGGCCGTGGATGGTAGCCAAGCGGCCTTGGATTTGGCCGCCGAGGGGGCCGCGCAAACGGGCGTGGCCGAACGCTTTGAGACCCGCAAGGGCGATGCTTTTGACGTCTTGACCGAGATGGGCAAAGCAGGCGAAAAATTCGATGTGGTGATCTGTGATCCGCCGGCCTTTGCGCCCAACAAGAAGGCGCTTGAAGCAGGGTTGCGTGCCTATGAGCGGGTGGCGCGGCTGGCCGCGCCCTTGGTGACCGAAGGGGGCTTTCTTGGGCTGTGCAGTTGTTCGCATGCCGCCGATCTGTCGAAGTTCCGCACCGCAAGCGTGCGCGGTATTGGCCGGGGCGGGCGGAGCGCGCAATTGATCCACACCGGGTTTGCCGGGGCGGATCATCCGCTACATCCGCAACTGGCCGAATCCGGGTATTTGAAATCGCTGTTTTTCCGCCTGATATGAAGGTCTTGCTGGATACCTGCGTGATCTACCCCACGGTGATGCGGCAGATGTTGCTGGGCGTGGCGAAACAGGGCGTGTTCACGCCGCTGTGGTCTGCTCGGATTATCGAGGAATGGCAGCGCGCGGCGGTAAAGCTGGGCCCGGAGGGCGTGGCGCAGGCCGGGGCGGAGGCGGCGATGCTGGCGGCGCATTGGCCGGGGGCGGAAGTAAGCTATCCACCATCACTGGAGGCGCGCTTGTGGTTGCCGGACGCGGCGGACGTGCATGTGTTGGCGGCGGCGATTGCCGGGTCGGCGGATGTGATCATCACGCTGAACACAAAGGATTTTCCGCGAAACCTGTTGGCGGAAGAGGGGCTGTCGCGGAGTGATCCGGACGGTTTTTTGCACGGGATTTATCAAGCGCAGCCGGAGATCGTGGCGCAGGTGGGGGCAGAGGTTTTGGCCGAGGCCAATCGGCTATCGGGCAAATCGTGGGACATGCGGGCGCTGTTGAAAAAAGCACGCTTGCCACGGATTGCCAAGGCCTTGAGTTAAAAGCGAAAACTCAAATCCATTTCGCTTCGAGTTTTTCGATGGCGGCGATACGCTCGGGCGTTTTGGGATGGCTCATCAGCCATGCGGGCGCGGCGCCGCCGCGCGCCTCGGTCAGCGATTCCAGCTTTTGAAACAAGGACTTCTGGGCCTCGGTCCCGATCCCGGCCTTGGTGAGAAGGGCGGCGGCGTATTCATCGGCCTCGTATTCATCGCCGCGCGAGAGGCGCGCGGCCAGAAGCGAGGTAAGCCCATTGGCGATCCAGACGCCGATGCCGGGCAAAAAGCGCGACAGGATCATGGCAAGAGCTGTGCGCAGGGCGTTTTGGCCGGAAAAGTCGATCATCCGCCGGCGGGTGTGGCCCAAGGCCACGTGGCCCAATTCGTGGGCGATGACGCTGGCCAATTCCTCGGCGGTCACTTCACCGTTCTGGAATTTGCGGTAAAATCCACGGGTAATGAAGATACGCCCATCGGGGGCGGCAAGGCCGTTCACCGGGTCGATCTCGTAGATATGGACCCTGATGCGGGGCAGGTCGAGGGCCTTGGCCAGTTGGTCGGTCATCCGTTTGAGGGTGGGATCGGCCAGTTCGGTGGATTGCGCGTCAAGCTCGCGCTTGGTGCGCCAGACCGAGAAGCGGTACATGGCGAAGGCGTAGAGGACGGCCAAGAGGATTGGTGTGAACTTGAGCATATGAGAGATATGGGGCAGGGCGCGTGATTGGGCAAGCGTGGGAGCAGCGGTTCTGTGAAAAGCTCATCTCACCAGCATATCGAGGGGGTGTTTCGAGAGGCGCTCGACCCCGGTTTCGGTGACCAGAACCGAGTGGCCAAGGCTCATGGCCAGCCCTTCGGCCTCGTCCATCAGGATCATGTGCAGGAAGAAGACTTGGCCTGCTTGCATGATCAGCGGGTTGCCTTCGTAGAACATCGGGAAATCGACCCAGATGGGGTTGTAGACCGCGCCCATGCCATAGCCGCAGGCCTGCATTCGGGCGGATGACAGGCCGTGCGCGTCAAGCGTGCGGGCGTGGGCGTTGAAGACGTGGCCCATGGGGTCGCCGGGGCGGATCGCCGCTTCGCAGGCCTCAAGCGCGGCGCGGGCGGCGATATGCATGTGGCGTTGGGTGTCGTTGGGGGTGCCTATCACCACGGTTTGCATCATGGCGGCGTGGTAGCGGGCGTAGGCGCCGGACCATTCCCATGTCATCTGGTCCTGTGCGCCGAGGTGCCGGCGGCCCGAGTAGTAGCGGCAGAGCAGCGCGCCGGGGCCGGAGCCGAGGATGAATTCGTTGCCTGCATAGTCGCCGCCGCCCTTGAAGACCGCGCCTTGCATGGCGGCGAGGATGTCGCCCTCGAAGGCTCCGGGGTGCGTTTCGGCAAGGCCTGCGTCCATGGCGGCATCCGAGAGGGCCGCGGCGCGGCGGTGCATCTGGATCTCGGCGGGGGATTTGACGCGGCGCAGGGCGCGGATGAGGTCGGAGGCGTCCGTGAGGTTGAGGAGTTGGCCGCGAAGGAGCGCGCCGTTGGCATCCGTGAGGCCGGGGGTTTGGGACTCAAACCCGAGCCGCCCGTTGGCGACCTTGAGCTTTTGCAGAAGGTCGCGCAGGTGGGTGGCGGGGTTGGAACCCTCGTATTGCGGCCAGACGTGGATTTGCGCGTCGGTCAGCGTCGAGGTGTGCTTGGCCTGAAGCCGGTCGGGCATGCGCGTCATCAGGTGCAGATCACCCGAGGCGGTGAGCACCATGCATTGGAACATGGCAAAACCGAAGGTGTCATAGCCGCAAAGCCAGTAGTGGCTTTCGGGGGCGAACATCAGCAGGGCGTCAAGCCCGGCGTCCTGCACCGCCTTGGTCGCTCGGGCCTGTCGGGCGGAATATTCGGCGGCGTCGAAATGCAGCGGCATGGGCGGTGGTCCCTGTTATATTTTTGTCGAGGACAAGAGACCGGATTGATCGGGCGCGCAAGGGAAATGGTTCGCGGGTGCCAAAAGGAGCGGCTGCGCCGCGCAGGATAAGCGCGCTTCGCGCGCCGAGAGGGGGCTTTGCCCCCGACGTTGAAAATCCGAGGATTTTCAACGCCTCCCCCAGGATATTTTGGGCCAGAAGAAAGGCTTAAGGGGTTTTGCGTTCTTCGGCTTTGGCGCGGTTCCAAAGTGCGTCCATTTCTTCGAGATCGCTGTCTTGCGGGGTTTTGCCTTGCTCTTGGAGCAGGGTTTCGATGCGGGAAAAGCGGCGGGTGAACTTGGCGTTGGCCGCGCGCAGGGCGCTTTCGGGGTCGATTTTCATGTGGCGGGCGAGATTGGCCATGACGAAGAGCAGGTCGCCGAATTCTTCTTCGATTTTTTCTTGGGGCAGGTCGGCGGCGGCCTCGTGCAGTTCCTGGGCTTCTTCGGTGATCTTGTCGATGACTTGGGTGGTCTCAGACCAGTCGAAACCCACGCGGGCGGCGCGTTTTTGCAGCTTCACGGCGCGCAGGAGCGCAGGCAGGCCGACGGCCACGCCATCGAGGACGCCGGTTTGCGCCTTTTCTGCGCGCTCAGCCGCCTTGATGGTTTCCCAATCGCGGGTTTGTTGGTCTGCGGATTTATCACGGGGTTCGTCACCGAAGACATGCGGGTGGCGGGCGACCATCTTGTCGGAGATGGCATTGGCCACGTCATCGAAGGCGAAGTGCCCTTCGTCTTGGGCGATTTGGGCGTGGAACACGACTTGCAGCAGCAGGTCGCCCAATTCGTCGCGCAGCTCGTGATGCGCTTTGCGTTCGATGGCATCGGCGACCTCGTAGGCTTCCTCGATGGTGTAGGGGGCGATGGTCTCGAAGCTTTGTTCGATGTCCCATGGGCAGCCGGTTTCGGGGTCGCGCAGGCGGCGCATGATTTCGCGCAAGCGGGGCAGGCCGCCTTTGGGGTCGTGAATGAGGCTGTTGTCGGGCATTGCGCATCCCTGCGTTTTGGCGTTGAAGTCGGAGACTAGGGATATGTGCGAAGGAGTCCAGCCGATGGCGGTGATCAATCGGATTGCGGGTTTTGCCGATGAGATGGCGGCATGGCGGCACGCGTTGCACAGGCGGCCCGAGTTGGGCTTTGCCTGCCATGAGACCGCGCGGTTCGTGGTGGAGCGGTTGCGGGAGTTCGGGATCACCCGGATCGAGGATGGCATTGCCGAAAGCGGGGTTGTCGCCGTCATCGAGGGGCAGGGCGATGGCCCGGTGATCGGGCTGCGGGCGGATATGGATGGCTTGCCCATTCAGGAGGCCACGGGCGCGGCGTATGCCAGCGAGGTTGAGGGTTGCATGCATGCTTGTGGGCATGACGGTCATACCACGATGCTTTTGGGCGCGGCGAAATATCTGGCCGAGACGCGGAATTTCGCGGGCTCTGTCGCCCTGATTTTCCAGCCCGCCGAGGAAGGCCCGGGCGGGGCCGCGCCGATGGTGGAGGCCGGGATCATGGAGCGCTATGGGGTTGAGCAGGTTTATGCCCTGCATTGTGCGCCGGGAGTTGACGAGGGGGTGTTTTACACCACGCCCGGCCCCATCATGGCCTCGGTCGATACGATCCATGTTGATGTCATCGGGCAGGGAGGCCATGGAGCCATGCCGCAAGAGACCCGCGACCCGGTGGTGGCGGCCTGTGGTATGGTGCAGGCCATTCAGACGATCCTGAGCCGGAATTTGGCGGCCTTGGATCAGGCGGTGGTGTCGATCACCCAGATCCATACCGGGAGTGCCGATAACGTGGTGCCGGACCGGGCCTATATCAACGGGACGGTGAGGGCGTTTGACGCCGAGGTGCGGCGCGTGATCTGGCAGCGGTTGGAGGAGATCGTGGCGGGGCAAGCGGCGAGCTATGGTGTGGCGGCGGTGCTGCGCTGTGAAGAGGGATATGCGCCGACGGTGAATGACGCCGAGAAGGCCGGGTTTGCGGCGGAAGTGGCGCGCGAGGTGGCCGGGGATGCGGGCATCGTGCCGGATATGGACCGGCAGATGGGATCAGAGGATTTCGCCGCCATGCTGGAGGTGCGACCGGGGGCTTACCTGTTTCTGGGGCAAGGGCCGGGGGCCGGGTTGCATCATCCGGAGTTTGATTTCAACGATGGGATCGCGCCGGTGGGTGCGTCGTTCTTTGCGCGCTTGGTGGAGCGCGCGCAACCGGTTGGATGAGGAAGGTTTGATATGGCATTGGAAGACGCAAAACATCAAGTTGATCAGGCGTTTACGAGAGAAAGCTCACGTGGGCTTTCGTATGAGAATACCTTTGGTGGGGCGCTGTCGTTTCTGCGGCGGCGCTATACCAAGGATTTGTCCGGTGTCGATCTGGCCATCACTGGCGTGCCTTTCGATCAGGCGGTGACCAATC
>DATFKJ010000077.1:0-5775 GCA_035268705.1 Roseovarius sp.
CGTCGCCCGCGACATCTGGACCGTCACCAAGGAAGGGCCACAGCCCGCCCCGGCCCCGCGCTTTGATGGCCACCGCGCGACTCCCGGCCCGGTCCCGAAGCGCGGCGCGGATGGTGACACGCTGCGCGCCGAACTCAGGGCGCGCGGTCTTTTAACCTGAGCCGATACCGCCGCCGACACCGACGCAATACCGACGTTTTGCCGACGTGATGCCGACAGGGGTTTTCGTTGTTAATCCAATGGTTTATCCCCGATTCGCGCCGCCCCCCTTTCATCGCCTCGTCACAGGGTCTATCTTGGTGCTTCCGCAGCGCCGCACAGGACCAATCACCGATGGCAAAACCCAAGGAAAACCCGAACTACAAGGTCGTGGCCGAGAACCGCCGCGCCCGGTTCGACTATGCCATCGAGGACGATCTGGAATGCGGCATCATCCTTGAAGGTTCCGAGGTGAAATCCCTGCGCGAAGGCGGGGCCAATATCGCCGAAAGCTATGCCAGCGTGGATGACGGCGAGTTATGGTTGGTGAACTCCTACATCGCGCCTTATGAGCAGGCCAAGACCTTTGCGCACGAGGAAAAGCGCAAGCGCAAGCTATTGATTTCCAAGAAGGAGTTGGCGAACCTGTGGAACGCGACACAGCGTAAGGGAATGACGCTGGTGCCGCTCGTTCTCTATTTCAATCACAAGGGTATCGCCAAACTGAAGATCGGGATCGCCAAGGGCAAAAAGGCCCACGACAAACGCGAAACCGCCGCCAAACGTGACTGGAACCGGCAAAAACAGCGCCTTCTCAAAGACCACGGATAGGGGAAGCCCCCGGGTACATTCCCCTTATCTTACAGGCTTGTGCCGCTAAGGTATGCCTGTGCTGAAACGGAAGGGGGGACACCATGGAACTTATCATCAGTCTGATCGCGGGTGCCGTGGGCGGCAACGTCGCCGGCGGCATCTTCAAGAACATCAACCTCGGCCTTCTCGGCAACTCCATCGCCGGCATCGTCGGCGGCGGTCTGGGCGGGCAAATCCTGTCGATGCTGGGCGCGGGCGGCGTTGCCGAAGCAGCGGGCGGAGCAGATATCGGCGCGATCATTGGCCAAGTCGCCTCGGGCGGCGTCGGTGGCGGTGTTGTGCTGGCCGTGGTTGGCATGGTCAAGAAAATGATGGCGAAATAAGGCCAAAGCGGGCGTCTTGCATGGCGCTCGCCCTTGCCCTTCTCGCCCCCGCAAGGTAGGCAGATAGCGTCCGCAAACCGGGGGCGCCCATGGCACATGATGACCCAAAAACACTCGTTTCAACCGACTGGCTGGCAAACCACCTGAAAGACCCTGACCTTCGGGTTCTGGATGGCACTTGGTTCATGCCCTCCGAGGGCCGAAACGCAAAAGCCGAATATGCCCAAGCGCATATTCCCGGTGCCCGGTTCTTCGACATTGACGATATTTCCGACAACCGGTCGGACTTACCGCACATGGCTCCGCCCGTCGAAAAGTTCATGTCGCGCATGCGTGCCATGGGCGTGGGCGACGGGCATCAGGTCGTGGTCTACGATGCGCACGGCCTGTTTTCGGCGGCACGCGTGTGGTGGCTGTTCCGCCTTATGGGGCAAGAGAATATCGCGGTACTGGATGGCGGCCTGCCCAAGTGGCAAGCCGAAGGTCGCCCGACAGAGGATATGCCCCCCATTGTGCGCGACAGGCACATGACCGTACGCCGTCAAAACCAAATGGTAAAAGACGTGACGCAGGTTTCCTCGGCCTCAAAGCTGGGGGATTACGAGATTCTCGATGCGCGTTCACCCGGGCGGTTCCGTGGCGATGATCCCGAACCCCGCGAAGGCCTGCGCAGCGGTCACATTCCGCGTTCCAAAAATGTGTACTACCGCGACCTGCTGAATGAGGACGGGACGATGAAAACGCCCGACGATCTGCGCACCACGTTGAATTCGGCAGGTGTGGATATGGGCAAACCCGCGATCACAAGCTGCGGCTCTGGCGTGACCGCGGCGATTATCAACCTTGCGCTTGAACGTGTCGGTAAGACCGATCACGCGCTTTATGACGGATCATGGACAGAATGGGGGGCTTTTCCCACCGTGCCCGTCGCCACCGGAGACGACTGATGTTCGAACACCTCAAGGAACAACCCAAAGACAAGATCCTTGCCCTGATGCAGGCCTTTAAGGACGATCCGCGCGAGACCAAGATCGACCTTGGCGTCGGCGTCTATCGCAACGCCGAGGGCGTCACGCCGATCATGCGCGCGGTGAAAGAGGCCGAGCGCCGCTGGTGGGACGAGGAAACAACCAAGGCCTACACCGGCCTTGCCGGCGATCCGGCCTTTGCCGATGCGATGATCGGCCTTGTACTGGGTAACAGTGTCTCGCGTGAGCAGGTCTCGGCCGTGGCAACCCCAGGTGGGACAGGTGCGGTTCGCCAGGCGTTCGAATTGATCCGCATGGCCAATCCCGGAGCACGCGTTTTCGTGTCCGATCCGACTTGGCCCAACCACCTGAGCATTCTGAAGTTCTTGGGTATGGAAACCATCATGTACCGTTATTTCGACAATTCCTCGGGTGGTGTCGATTTTGACGGAATGATGGAAGACCTCGGCCAAGTCCGCAAAGGTGACGTGGTTCTGCTGCACGGTTGCTGTCACAACCCGACCGGCGCCAATCTGAACAAGGTCGAGTTCGAGGATGTGATTGGCCTGATGAACGACAAGGGCGCGATCCCGATGATCGACATTGCCTATCAGGGGTTTGGCGACGGTCTGGACGAAGACGCCGCGGCGACGCGCGCGGTCGCGTCAAGCTGCCCCGAGACCCTGATCGCGGCCAGTTGTTCCAAGAACTTCGGGATCTACCGTGAACGAACCGGACTTCTGATGGCGGTGGCGCAGGACAAGAACCTGCAAGCCGTGGCGCAAGGCAATCTTGCCTATCTCAACCGCCAGAACTTTTCTTTCCCGCCGGATCACGGCGCACGCCTGGTCAGCATCGTTTTGAACGATGATGGCCTGCGCGCAGACTGGCAAGCGGAGCTTGAGGAGGTGCGAACCGGGATGCTGGCCCTGCGCACGCAGTTGGCCGATGAGCTTCAGAAGCTTTCGGGATCTGACAGGTTCGGCTTTCTTGCACAGCACCGCGGCATGTTCTCGCGCCTTGGGGCGGCACCCGACAAGGTTGAGAGACTCAGGGCCGATCACGGTATTTACATGGTTGGGGACTCCCGGCTCAACATCGCCGGGTTGAACAAGGACACGGTTCCTGTCTTGGCCAAGGCCGTAATCGACGTCGGGATTTGATCTTGGCAGTCGTCTGGCATCAGGCGACTGCACCCCGCGAAGTCGTGTCTTTCCGCGTCCCGCCTTGGCGCTTGGCTTTCTGCTTGGGTGCAATCGTATCGCAGAAGACACGGTGCAGCAGCCGCACCTCGTGCAATCCACCGCTGATCAAAATGACGGGCCAGTTTCGGCCCTTCACGCGCAGACACAATCTCGCACTGTCAACGTCGCTTCCGGGTCTTTGGACATAGATGCTTTGAATGTCTTTTTTGTCGATTCTGTAATCAATGCGCGTGTTACCGTTCAGGTTTATCTTCGTTACTGAAACTTGGCCTTTGTGCGTATCCAAGGACATCTGGCGGCGAAAGCCACGCGACCCGTAAGTGTAAATCAACAGGCCAACGACCGAACACATCGCGGATGCGATCAAAACAGGTGCCTCGGGCAAAACACCGATCATCGTCAGTATGGCTACCAAAAAGAAAACAGGACCCACGGTCAGTATTATTCCAACCGAGCGCAAAGCGATTTCAGTGAATGCCTCAGCCCTGAAGCGTTCAAGCCGCTCTTTCGCAACGAACCCACCGTTTATTGGTGCAAAGCTGTATGAGCTAAGCTGTGTCTCTTCTTGCGGTTTGAACACTTTGTTCACGGCAATTCCCCGTTTGACATCCCCAAACCAAGAATCAGGGTTAATAATGTCGAGATTAGGACACTGACCGCGCATTTTAACGGCCTTCGCTTTTGCCGGTCGGGAATCGCGCGTTACTTCGCGCCGTAGCGCGCCATGAACATCTTTACCGCGCCGTCGATTATGTGTGCGACATCGGCCTCGGGGAACTCATTCTGTAGTCCGCAAAGCTTACGCACGAAAAGGTCACTCTTGCAGAGTTCGGCAAATTGATTGACCGCCAATTCGTAGTCATCAATCTGCAACTCGCCCTTGTCGGCGTAGAACTTCAAAACCGGGATCATGCGCTCGCGCACAAGCGCGGGACCGGAGTTATAGAAGCGTTTGCCAAGATCGGGAAACCGATGCGATTCTGAAATACAGATGCGAAACACCTGCGCACCGAAGTCAGAAAGGAAAAAGCCAACAAGATGTCGCGCCGCGGCGGCAAGGTTCACTTCAACCGGCGCACCAATATCAATCTCGGCAATCGCGCCATCGGCCTGCCGGTTGCATTCGGCTTTGGCCACCTCGGAGAACAATAACCGTTTGTCGGGGAAATAGCTGTATAGCGTGGCCTTCGAGACCCCCGCCGCCTTGGCGATGTCATCCACGCTGGCCCCTTCAAAGCCGTCGCGCATGAAAACCTCGCGCGCCCCGTTAAGGACTTGTTCGAACTTTCGGCCTTTTTTGATTTCTGCGGTCTCTGCCGTCATACGGACCCTCCCCCGAGCCGACACAGTCTATTCGGCTCAAGGGGTTATTCGCAAGCCTGCCTTT
Source organism: Roseovarius sp. (assembly GCA_035268705.1). Taxonomy (GTDB): domain Bacteria; phylum Pseudomonadota; class Alphaproteobacteria; order Rhodobacterales; family Rhodobacteraceae; genus Roseovarius. Next base: position 4,736 of record DATFKJ010000077.1, read on the forward strand.
GGGGAATGAGACAAGCAGCTCAATGGTTTATTTCGTGATTCCGCTGTTGCGTTGGGTCAGTGTTGCCGGTGCAGGTGCAGGTTCGGGAAACGACAACGTCGGTGTCAGCGTGGAGGTATCAATGCTCATTGCCGCTGCGGGAGCGGCCAGAGACACAAAACTCAGGGCGATAAAAAGAGTCTTCATTTCACTTCTCCAACTAAACCGTTTGGTTTAGATATAAATAAACGGATTCGTTTAGTTTGCAAGTATTTTCTGAACTAATTGGTTCAGCTTCCAAACTTGCAAAAGCCCCTAAAAATCGTATTTTAGAATTATTCTAAGGAGTGTGATCATGATCCCCGGAGTTTCCGCACGCCGCCGTTTTTCCGACCTCAGCGAGCAAGAAATCCTCGCTCTTGCCATTTCATCGGAAGAAGACGACGCGAGAATCTATCGAAGCTATGCCGAGCGCCTGCGCGCGGATTATCCTGATACGGGCAAGGTCTTTGACGGTATGGCCGAAGAGGAAGACGGCCATCGGCAATCCTTGATTGATCTGCACAAGGCGCGCTTTGGCGACGTCATACCTCTCATTCGGCGCGAGCATGTTGCAGGGTTTTACGCCCGGCGGCCTGTCTGGCTTGTCGAGAACCTTGGCATTGACCGCATCCGCGCCGAAGCCGAGATGATGGAACGCGACGCCGAGGCCTTCTATATAAAAGCCGCACAACGCACGAGCGACGCGGAAACCCGGAAACTTCTGGGCAGTCTCGCCGCCGCCGAGGCAGGCCACCAAGACCGCGCCGGTGAGCTTGAGAAAGAGCATCTGGACGAGGAGGCCCGCGACACCGAGAGCGAAGTCTCCAAGCGCCAGTTCGTTTTGACATGGGTACAGCCCGGTCTTGCCGGATTGATGGATGGGTCGGTGTCCACGCTCGCGCCGATCTTTGCCACGGCTTTTGCTACGCAAGATACTTGGACCACCTTCCTTGTCGGTCTCGCCGCCTCGGTCGGGGCGGGAATATCCATGGGCTTTACCGAGGCTGCCAGCGACGATG
>DATFKJ010000078.1:0-7120 GCA_035268705.1 Roseovarius sp.
ACAACTTCGATGCCGTCCATGGGCACCATGCGAATGTCGACAAGAAAGCATTCGAAAGGGCGACCCTCGTTCGCCACCCGGTCGAGGGCCTCGGGGCCGCTGTGTGCGGTTTCGAATTCGGTGAAGCCAAGATCGGCAAGCCGTGTCTTCAGCAGATTGCAGAAAAGAGGTTCATCGTCTATCGCCAGAATGCGCATCGTTTCCCAGCCCCGGGTAATTGAAAGTTCTCGCTCTGATTGTTCACGGTTAAATCGGGCGAAAATGTGGCGTGAGACCGTAGAAGGGTGAAAATATCCGGGCAAAACACCCTTGAGGCGAGCGATTTGACCGTTGGGGGTGTTGTTAATTGATCTTACGTTGCGTCAATTGCTGCCAAGTGCGCGGTGCGCAATTGGTGCTCTGCGTCGGGTCAGAGGTCATCCCCGGCGGTGATGCCGCTGATCAGTTGGTAGGCCAGCAAATCACGGATGTCATGGGGGGATCGAACCAGAGGGGCAAGCATCCCGCGCAGGGCTTTGCGATGCGCGGCGGCGCGGCGCTCGGCGGTTACGGCCTCGTCCAGTGAAATGAACCGAAAGCGCAGCGATGCGCCGGGGCGGGCCTGTACGACCTTGGGAAGGTCGCATGGCAGCACCGAGGCAATCCGCGGATAGCCGCCGGTTGTTTGGCATTCGCTGAGCAAGACGAACGGGGTGCCGTCGCCGGTGATCTGGATATCACCGGGTACGACCACTTCGGACAGAACGCTGAGGCCGGCGTCACTGTGAAAGCCTGTGTCATCCGAGGTCAGGCGCACGCCCATGCGGCTGCCTTTCGCGTCGCGCTTGAAATCGGTTGTCTCGAAGCGGGCGACCTCGGACTCGGGGAAGAAATCGGTCTGAAGGCTTGGCACGACGCGCAATTCGCCGCCCTCGAACCTTGGATCTACGGGAAGCAGGCGATTGACCATGCCGGGCGCGTGATCTTGGGCGACGTCGAGCTGTGTTCCGGCTTGCACCACCGTGCCGAGACCGCTGGCCAAATGCGCGCCGCAGGAGCCAAGCTGTTGCGGGGCGGTGAACCCGCCGCCGACGTGCAGGTAGCCATATGTGCCCGTTTCGGCACCGCCGATTGTCAGCTTGGAACCCAGTGGCAAGGCATGGCTGGCGTTCCATGCAATGCGGGTGCCGTCGATCGCCGCACGCATCGGGGCGCCGGTGAGGGCGATGCGCAGGTCTTGCGTGGCCTCGAAGTCACCGCCCATACCGGCCATTTCAAGCGCAGCGAGCTGGTCGCCTTGCCCCAATAGCGCCGCACCTTCGGCAAGGGCCAAGCGGTCCGCCGCGCCGCCACGTGACAAGCCAAAGGCCAAGTATCCGGGGCGACCAAGATCTTGCAGGGTGAGGCTTGGCCCGGCGCGGTGAACGATGATCCCTCCGCTCATGTCAGCACCCTGAAGGTTGCCCCGCCGTCGGGATCGCCTTGCATCGCCGCGAGGCGTTCGCGCGAGACCGGATCGAAGCGCACCTCGTCGCCGGGCCGTAAAACAAAAGGGGTGTCACTTTCCGGGCGAAACAGGCGGAACGCGGTTTGCCCGATATGCCGCCATCCTGTGGGTGTGGTGACCGAGAAAAGGACCAACTGTCTTATGGCGACGGTGAGCGCCCCTTCCGGCACCCGCTCCGTCAGGGCCTTTTGGCGGGGGATGTCCCAGACCGGGTCCAGTTCGCCGAGGTAGGGTTGCCCGGCGGCGAAGCCGATGGTTTGAACCCTGACGCGGGATTCGGAGATCGAGGTGATCGCCTCGTCCCGGGTAAGGCCCGCCGCGGCGGCGGCTTCGTCAAGTTGCGGGGCAAGGTCAGTGCCGAAAACGGTTGGAATGCGCCACGCGCGCCGCCCCGATGGGAGGCTGGCCTTGTACCAATCCTGCCGGTCGAGCATGCCTTGGACTTCGCTTAGCAGTTCCTTGTGATCGGTATGGACAGGATCGAAGCGCAGGTAGGTCGAAACGAGCGAGGTCGAGGTTTCCTCAATCCCGTCTGGCGTGGATGTGTCGAGTGCCGCGCGGAAGGCCAGCGCGGCGCGATTGGCCGGTTCGCTCAGGCTGTTGCCGAAGCTGACGAGCAGGCCATCCACCCCGACGGTGCGGACCTGCGGCCAGTCGCCGGGCGCGGTGCGCCGGGGGGCATTCTGTACTTTGCTTGGCATTGCTTGTGAGCTCTCAGCGCCTTGGGCGTAAATAGTGTGGTGGATGTTTTGCGTGCCTTCTTGTCCTTGGTCCGAGCATCCTACATCTGCCCCGGCAAATAGGTGACGATCCCGGGGAAAACCGAGATCAGGATCAGGGCAAGAACCATCAGGAGAAAGAAGGGCAGGGCCGCCATGGCCACGAAAAGGATGTCGCGGCCGGTCAATGATTGCAGCACGAAAAGGTTGAAACCCACCGGCGGTGTGATCTGCGACATCTCGACAACGATTACGAGGAAGATGCCGAACCACATCGGATCAATCCCGGCCTGCGTGACCATGGGCATGATGACCGACGCTGTCAGGACCACGACCGAGATGCCGTCCAGAAAACACCCCATGATGACGAAAAATACCGTAAGGGCGGCAAGCAGCGTGAAGGTTGACAGGCCAAGTGACCCGATCCATTCGGCAAGTATGCGTGGGATACCTGTAAAGCCCATCGCCACCGTCAGGAACGAGGCCCCGGCGAGGATGAAGGCGATCATGCAGGAGGTGACGGTGGCCCCCATGAGACCGTCTAGAAAGCTTTGCTTGGTGAGCGATCCGGAACTCCAAGACAGGATCAGCGCAAGGACGACGCCCACGGCGGCGGCATCGGTGGGTGAGGCAAGCCCCGCGTAGATCGAGCCGATGACCCCAAGGATCAATAGCACCACGGGGATCAGGCGACGCGAGCGGCGCAGCCTTTCGCCGAAATCCACGTTCAGGGTTTCGTCGGGCAGGCTTTTGCGGTTCAGGAAGGCCCATAGGACGACGAATCCAACAAACAGTCCGACAAGCAGGACACCGGGGAGGACGCCAGCCACGAAAAGCCGTGCAATGGATTGTTCGGTGGCCACGCCATAGACGATCAGGATGATCGAGGGTGGGATCAGCAGGCCCAGTGTGGCGGACCCCGCCAAGGTGCCGATCACCATTTTTTCCGGATAGCCGCGTTGCGAGAGTTCCGGGATGGAGAGTTTACCGATGGTGGCGGCGGTGGCCGCCGACGATCCGGAGACGGCGGCGAATATCCCGCAGGCGAAAATGTTGACGTGCAGAAGTTGCCCGGGCAGGCGGGTCAGCCACGGTGAGAGACCCGCGAACATGTCATCCGAAAGCCGCGAACGGAACAGGATTTCCCCCATCCAGATAAAGAGCGGCAGGGCGGCCAGCGCCCAAGAGTTGCCATGGCCCCAGAGCGTGGTGGCCATCACCAGCCCTATGGGCGCGCCACTGTAGAGGGCCATGGCGGCAATGCCGACGCCCAGAAGGGCAAAAGCCACCCAAAGCCCCGCGCCGAGGAAAGAGAAAAGGAGGACGAGGAGGATGACGGAGAGAAGTGCGATGGACATAACGGGGCCTCACTCGTTCAACAGGTTTTCGCCCTTGCCAGTCCAACTGGCCGGGTGACCGCGCAAGAGGCTGACAAGCTCATCAGCCAGCGCGAGGGTAAGGACGAAAAGGCCCACTGCAACCGGAACCTGCGGTATCCACAGCGGAACCGAGACCATGCCCGCGCTTTTGTCGCCGAACTCGTGCGATTCCATGACCAGAAGGATCATGTAATAGGTGCCGAAGGCGGACATGGCGAGGGCGGTGAGCGTCACGATGATCTCGGTCACGTGACGGGTTTTGCGGTTGAGTGTCTGCGTAACGAGCGTGACCCGGATATGCCCGCCTGCCCGAAGGGTGTAGGCCAGCGCCAGAAAACTGGATGCGGCAAGGAAAAATCCGGTGAAGTCAGAATAAGACGGGATCGTCACGCCGAGGCCGGAGCCGGTGACGGCGGCGGTGATCTTGTCAGCGAGATTGAGGCCGACCTGCGCGAAAACCAGCGCCACGATCGCCACGATGAAAAGCGCCGCAAGGCCACCGGCCGCGCGATAGAGCATGTCGAGAACGCGCCGCATGATTGTAATCTCCCTGTGGGTGGAAGTGGGAACGCCCGGGCGCGTCTTGATGCGCGCCTCGGGCTTTTGGTCAGCTTGCCTTAGCCTTGGTAGGCGTCGAGAAGCTGCTGTCCGGTCTCGCCGGCGTCTTCTGTCCAGCTTTCCAGCATCTGAGCGCCGATCTCGCGCAGGCCGGTCATGAGGTCATCCGAAGGCTCGACCACGGTGATACCGTTTTCCTTGAGGACCTCGACCATCTCGGCGGATTCCGCCTTGCTCATCTCCCAGCCGCGGGTTTCGGCGGTGGCGGCGGCATCAAGGACGGCCTGTTGGGTTTCCTCGTCAAGACGGCGGAAGGCGCGCTTGTTCACCACGACGATGTTTTTAGGGATCCATGCCTGAATGTCGGTGTAATGCGACAGGAAATCCCATGCCTTGGAGTTCACACCGGTGGAGGGCGAGGTGATCATCGCCTCGACGCGGCCGGTGCTGAACGCCTGTGGAATGTCGGGCACTTCGACCTGTGTGGGGGCGGCGCCCGCGAGGTTGGCGAACTGTTCCAGCGTGGCGTTGTAGGTGCGGAACTTGAGGCCCGCGAGGTCATCGACCGACGCGATTTCCTTGGTTGTGTAAAGCCCCTGCGGCGGCCACGGCACAGCATAGAGCGGCATCAGGCCTTGCTCATCCAAAAGCTCGGTGATGACGCTTTCCTGTGCCTCCCACAGCTTCATCGCCTCATCATAGCTGGTGGCGAGGAAGGGCAGGGAATCCGCGCCGAAGGCGGGGTTATCATTGGCCAGCAAAGACAGGAAGAACTCCCCTGCCGGAACTTGACCGCTGCGAACCGCTTTGCTGATCTCGGGGTGTTTGAAAAGAGAGCCGGCCGAGTGGACCTTGATGGCCAAGTCGCCGCCGGTGGCATTTTCGATGTCCTTGGCGAATTCGTGGATGTTCTTGGTGTGGAAGGTCGCGTCGGGATAGGGGGTTGGCATATCCCATGTTTCGGCGGTCGCCGGAATGGCAAAGGCAGCCACGGCTACGGCAGCGCCGCCCAGAAGGTTTGTCATTTTCATCAGTCTTGCTCCCTGTGGTTTTTTATAATAGCGGAACACTGGCGTAACGCTTGCAATTTGTCAACGTTTTGTCAATTTGTGATGCTGTCATGCCGGACAATCGGCCAGATCGGCGGCCGGGCTGACGCAAGGCGCGGGCGATTGTCTTGCAATCAGAAATATGAAAAAGTCAGCGAAACGCTGGTGTTTTAACAACGATAGAGGCTGAAATCATGGCGCAATCCCAACCTGAAAACCGTCGTATCGTCTCTTCGCGGCATTTGGCGGAAGGCGAAGGCTGGGAGATGTCGGAATTCGAATTCGGCCTGATTATCGCCTTCAATGCCTTCTCCCGTTGGACGGTGCGGTGCATGGCGGCGGCTGGCCAAGGGGATTTGAACCCGCTGGACATCCTGATCTTGCACAACACGAACCACCGCAACCGCGACAAGCGATTGTCCGATATCTGTTTCCTGCTCAATATCGAGGATACGCACACCGTCAATTACGCGCTTCGCAAGCTATCGAAGGCAGGGCTGATCATGTCGGAAAAACGCGGCAAAGAGGTTTTTTACCGCACCTCCGAAGAGGGGGAGGCGCTTTGCAAGGCTTATCGCGATGTTCGGCGGCAGTGCCTATTGGATGTCTCGGGCGGTGCAGGGCTATCGGGTGATGAGCTTCGTGAGTTCGCGCGCGTCCTGCGCGGCCTCTCGGGGCAATACGATCAGGCAAGCCGCGCAGCGGCATCGCTGTAGAGCGACTCGATCAACGGATTTGCCGTTGATCTGCGCCGATCCTTGGCGAATTGCACGCCATCGGCGTCACCTTCGGAAGTTCAGAAATTGGCGATCCCGCGAGGACTCGAACCCCGAACCTGCTGATTAGAAGTCCCAGTCAGGCGGTTTCGCCGTATCGCGCCAGATTTCGCCGTATAGCGAAAAATCGCATTAATTCAGATATTTAGATTGACGGCTGTTGCGCCTGTCTATCACAAACGACTCCAGATTTTGCTGCACGGTGCTTCCGTATTGCTTCCGGCAGGCAGCCAAAACCTTGGAGGTGTTCACAAATGTTCCGGCTCACAAAACGCTCTGTTGAAACCCTCGAATTGCGGGACACGGACTACATCGAATGGGACCGTGACGTGGCCGGGTTCGGGGTGCGGGTCTATCCATCGGGCAAGAAGGCCTATCTGGTCCAATACCGCAGCGGACGCCGCACCCGGCGCTACACCATTGGATCGCATGGCGTGCTGACCGCCGATCAGGCCCGCGCCGAAGCAAAGCGCCTTCTGGGCGATGTGTTGCGCGGAGAAGACCCCTCGGGTACGCGGCGGAACCGAAGACAGGCCCCGACCGTCAAGGCGCTTTGTGAACGGTTCCTGCAAGACTACGCGACGATCCATTGCAAGCCGTCTACAAATCGGTCCTACGAAATGCTGATCCGACTGCACATCAAGCCAGCACTTGGCCCCATGCTGATCCAAGATGTGACCCGCGCCGATGTAGCGGCCTTGCACCTTAAACTGAGTGCTGACGCGCCTTATCAGGCCAACCGGGTTCTGTCGTTGCTATCCAAGCTGTTCAACACGGCGGAGGATTGGGGATTGCGTGACGAAGGCACCAACCCCGCGCGCCGGATCAAGAAGAACCGCGAGGAAGAAAAGAAGCGCTACCTGAGCGACGATGAACAGATGCGCTTGGGCCGGGTTTTGAATGACTGCCTCGAAGACGGAAGCGAAACCGTCTTTGTCGTGTCGGCCATCATGCTTTTGATGCTGACCGGGTGCCGTCGCAATGAGATCACCACCCTGAAATGGACCTATGTGCATTACACCCATTTGGACCTGCCGGACAGTAAGACGGGCCGCAGGCGCATTCCCCTTCCGCGTGAGGCCTATGAAATTCTCATGAGCCTGCCGCGAGAGGAGGGAAACCCTTATGTGATCCGAGGGCTGACCGAAGACGG
>DATFKJ010000079.1:0-2436 GCA_035268705.1 Roseovarius sp.
CCGCACAGGCCAAAGCCGCCCGCGGCGATCAGCATGTCGTCGCGCAACAGCCCGTCCAATGCCTCGGCAGCAGAGCCGTAGACCTTTTTCATGGGGATACCTCCTTGGGAATACCGGTTCGCTGAGGGGTATGCGGGGCAAGGCGGGCAAGAGTCAACGCGCCCACCGTAAAGATGGGTGCGTTATAGGGTTACTACGTATGGCAGGCGGTTATTTCTTGGCTGTCGCTTTCTTCTTGGCGGGGGCTTTCTTGCCCTTGCCCTTTTTGGCGGCCTTTTCGGCGATCAGGTTGACGGCCATTTCCATGGTCACATCTGCCGGTTCGGTCTCTTTGGGAATGGTGGCATTGACCTTTTCCCATTTCACGTAAGGGCCATAGCGGCCTTCCATGATATTGACCGGCCCGCCGGATTCGGGATGTTCGCCCAATTCCTTGATCGGTTTGGCTGCCGCGCCACGCCCGCCGCGCCCCGGGTTGGCGCGTTTTTCGGCCAGAAGTTCGACCGCCCGGTTCATGCCGATCTCGAACACCTCCTGGAATTCCTTGAGGTTGACGTAGACGGGTTTTGCATCCTCGGGGCCTTGGTGCATGACGTATGGCCCAAAGCGGCCAAGGTTGGATTTCACCTCGCCCCCGTCGGGGTGTTCGCCGATCAAACGGGGCAGCGTCAGAAGCGTCAGCGCCTTTTCAAGCGTCATGTCGTCCGGCGACCAGCCGGGCAGGAAGGCGCCCTTGGCCTTGGGCAGCGAGGCGCGCGGGGGTTTCTTGTTTTCCGGCGTCGGCTCACCGCGTTGCACGTAAGGACCAAAGCGTCCGGCCTTGAGCCAGATTTCATCCTCGTCATCATGGCCCAGCAGGCGTTCATCCCCATCGGCCCCTTCGCCCGCGATGGGGCGGGTATAGGTGCATTCGGGGTAGTTGCCGCAGCCGACGAAGCCGCCGGTGCGCGAGGTTTTCAGATGCAGTTTGCCCTCACCGCACTTGGGGCAAATGCGCGGGTCCGAGCCATCCTCGCGCGGCGGGTAAAGCTGATCGGCCAGCGCCTCGTCCAGCACATCCAGAACCTCGGTGATGCGCAGTTCGGAGGTTTCGGAAATCGCCGCCGAGAAATCACGCCAGAATTGGGCGAGGACCTTTTTATAGTCCTCATCCCCGGCGCTGACCTTATCCAGTTCATCTTCGAGGTTGGCGGTAAATTCATACCCTACATATTTGCGGAAAAAGTTAAGTAGGAAGATCGTGACGATCCGGCCCTTGTCCTCGGGGATCAGGCGGTTCTTGTCCTTGCGGACGTATTCACGATCCTGAATCGTGGTGACGATGCTGGCATAGGTCGAGGGGCGACCGATGCCCAGTTCTTCCATCCTTTTAACAAGCGTCGCCTCGGTATAGCGGGGCGGTGGTTGGGTGAAGTGTTGTTCGGGGTTGACCTTGCGTTTGTCGGTCGCGTCGCCTTCGGAAATCTGCGGCAGGCGGCGGTCGTCGTCATCGACAACGGTATCGTCGCGGCCTTCCTCGTAAACCTTCATAAAGCCGTCAAACAGCACCACCTGACCGGTGGCGCGCAGGCCGATCTGACCATCCTGACTTGCAATGTCGACGGTGGTGCGCTCCATCCGGGCGGCTTCCATCTGGCAGGCCAGCGTGCGTTTCCAGATCAGATCGTAAAGCTTGCGCTGATCCTGTTCGGTCACCTTGATCTGGCTGGCGTCGCGGGTCATGTCCGTTGGGCGGATACACTCGTGCGCTTCTTGGGCGTTCTTGGCCTTGTTCTTATACATGCGCGGCGAGCCGGGCACGTAGTCCTTGCCGTAACGGTCGGCGATGGCGTCGCGGGCGGCGTGTACGGCCTCGGGCGCCATATCGATACCGTCTGTCCGCATGTAGGTGATGAGACCCGCTTCATACAGGCGTTGTGCCGCGCTCATGGTTTGGCGCGCGCCCATGCCGAATTTGCGGCTGGCCTCTTGTTGCAGGGTGGATGTCATAAAGGGCGGGGCGGGGTTGCGGCTGGTGGGTTTGGCTTCGACCGAGGAAACGCTTAAATCACGCGAGTTGACCGCCTGCACCGCCAGTTCGGCCTGCGTTTCGTTCTCGATGTCGTATTTATCAAGTTTCTTGCCCGCCAGAACGGTCAGGCGCGCCTCGAATTCCTGCCCGCGCGGCGTGGTCAACAGGGCCTTCACAGACCAATATTCACGCGGGTTGAAGGCTTCGATTTCCATCTCGCGCTCGACGATCAGGCGCAGGCAGACCGATTGCACCCGGCCCGCCGATTTGGCCCCGGGCAGTTTGCGCCAGAGCACGGGGCTGAGGTTGAAACCGACGAGGTAATCGAGCGCGCGGCGGGCCAAGTAGGCCTCGACCAGATCTTGGTCGACCTCGCGGGGGTTTTGCATCGCTTCGGTCACTGCCGATTGCGTGATGGCGTTGAA
>DATFKJ010000080.1:0-13665 GCA_035268705.1 Roseovarius sp.
TCTCGTGCAAGTGCCGCGAGATGACCGCCGAGATCACGGACAGCGCGATCCAGACCACGAAGAGATAGAACATGGTCACAGTGGTCTTTGGTGGAGCGCCGACAGCCCATAGCAAGGGCATGCAAAAGAGCAGCGCACCCAGTATTGGAAGCATGCGCGCGCCGTCCGCCATACGACGCCGACGATAGGTTTTGCGCTCTACGAAGACCGGCATACGTCTCTCCTTCGCGCTCACGTGGCAACCAAGGATCGCACAGCTTCCAGCACATCGGCATTCGAGAACGGCTTTGTCATGAAGCGGTTGGCGCCCACACGTTCGGCCATTTCCCTGTCCTTGTCCTGCCCCCGTGCGGTCAGCATCAATACCGGAGTGTCCGACAGCGTGCCATCGGCGCGAATATCCTTGAGGATGTCGAAACCGCTGCGCCCCGGAAGCATCACGTCCAGAATGATCAAATCCGCGGCACGGTGGCGGACGGCATCCATCGCGTCATGGCCATTGGCATGTGTTTTGACGTCCCACCCGTCACGAGACAAAATGAAGCTGATTGCCTCAATGATGTTCGGCTCATCTTCGATGAGAAGTACTTTCTTGTTCATGCCATCGGCCTCCCCTCCGATGTCACCACCTGTTGCGGCGGTTCATTTATCGTGAAACTTGGACGACAAGTCAAAAAACCTGTGACATGATGGACGGTTCGCGTCGAACCGCACAGTCCTCGCGCGGACAAATTCGACATGTGATGCCGACCTCAGCCGAAGGGATCGCATCACCATCTCGCTCCGGAAGCAATAGCATATAGCCTTGTGTCAGTGCAGGTTGATCAAAGGTCGGTGGCGTCACCTGCTCGGCTGCGGCCATCGCCAAAACCCCGACATTCACACGCCCGGCTTGCCGCAGGTGAACCTTCAGTGGTGCCCCCGGCTGACGCATGACATGAAACACTGGCCACAAGGCACAAGCGCCTGCCACACTGGGTGTTCCAAATCCATCAATGGATTTGCGAAACAACAAGCTTCCCGAGTTGTCGCACACAATCAGACCAATGGGACCGACCTCATCCTCGGGAAGCGTCGCAAGCCGACGAAAGAGCAACGGCAAACCGACGCCCAGACGGCGCGCCAAGGCGTCAGGCTCAAGCCCCTCGGCAGCCAGCGCCGTCCGCAGGCTGAGCAAGGAAACATGCCCTGCATCTGATGCATATTGCTTCAAGACCATGTGTAGCATTCGACGCGACGCATCACTTTCAAGTTTACCCGAAAGGCCTTCTTCGACCCTCTCAACCGCCGCCAAGGGATCTGCCGCCTCCTCGATCGCCGCAAAGGAATACCCCGCCTCATTGAGAACGGTGTGTACTTCATCCTGTGGCGAAAGAAATTCCGCATCGCCGTTTGGTCCCGCTTCAAGATAGCGCACAAGGGCTTGCGCACCTTCGGCCAAACGTCGGCTGTCTTCGCCGATATTTCTGTAGAACCGGTGTTGCCATTCTGGTTCGATTTCGCGCGTGTCGACAAGAATGGATGCTGTTGATCTGATCGCAGTCACCGTTGAAATCACTTCGTGCAGCGATGCCGCAAGATGGGGGTCGTGCGCCATTCGGTCGGTAAGGCTTTGCAAACTACGCTCCACGCTTTCGACCCGCTGGTGCAGGCTTGCCACAAGCTGCGCCCACCCCGGAAAACGGCCCGCGAATTCTTCCGTGCGATCCAACTCCGCCTGATGCTCTTTCTGAGCCCCCGCCGCTTCGTGCAGAGCCGAGATAAGCGTCGCCTCGGCCCCTTCGGAAAGCAGCGTGGGCTCCACCTCAAGCGCGTCCGCCAGCTTCAAGAGAGTTCGGCCACCGATTCTCCGGCGATTGTGTTCGATAAGGTTCAGATAAGATGGTGAAATTTCCGCCGCTTTTGCCAACTCCGTCTGTCGAATGCCCATTGACATGCGCTTTTCTCGGATGCGCGTGCCGATTATGGTGCTGTCGGTCATTTCTAAAATCCTAACGATTCACTGGGTTTCCGCTGCGGAATGCAGAGTTTTTTACAAGCCCGAACAAGAAGCTGTATATATTTTTACAAAATTATCGTTCCAACGGAAGCAGTTGTTGCGAAATTTTCTTACCCCCTACCATAATTCTCTTGCACACTTGTGCCGTTGGGGAGGCGCAGAGGAGGCCCTTCCCAAACGAATTTTCTCAACGGGAGGATATCAATGTCCAATTCGAACCTGACTCGTCGTGGCTTGCTGAAAACCAGCGCTGTTGCTGGTGCCGGCGTTGCGCTGCCGACGATCTTTACAGCTTCGTCCGCAGCGGCTTTCACCAATGAGCCCACCGGCAGCACGGTCACCCTCGGCTTCAACGTGCCGCAAACTGGTCCTTATGCTGACGAAGGCGCTGACGAGCTTCGCGCCTATGAACTGGCTGTCGAACACCTGAACGGTGGTGGCGACGGCGGCATGATGAACACCTTCAGCTCCAAGGCGCTGCAAGGCAACGGCATCCTTGGCAAGAAGGTCGAATACGTCACCGGTGACACGCAGACCAAGTCGGACGCCGCCCGCGCATCGGCCAAGTCGATGATCGAAAAGGACGGCGCAATCATGATAACCGGCGGCTCGTCCTCGGGCGTGGCCGTGGCCGTTCAGGCCCTCTGCCAAGAAGCAGGTGTCATCTTTATGGCCGGCTTGACGCACTCGAACGACACGACGGGTAAAGACAAGCGCGCCAACGGCTTCCGCCACTTCTTCAACTCGTACATGTCGGGTGCGGCTCTGGCACCGGTGCTCAAGGCGAACTATGGCTCTGAGCGCAAGGCCTATCACCTGACTGCCGACTATAACTGGGGTTACACCACAGAAGAAGCCGTACGCTCGTCGACCGAGGCCATGGGTTGGGAAACCGTCGCTGCCGTGAAGACGCCGCTGACGCAAACAGACTTCTCGTCCTATATCGCGCCGGTTCTGCAATCGGGTGCCGACACGCTGGTTCTGAACCACTATGGCGGTAACATGGTGAACTCGCTGACCAACGCGGTTCAGTTCGGCCTGCGCGACAAGCAGGTGAACGGCAAAGACTTCCAGATCATCGTTCCGCTTTATTCGCGCCTGATGGCCCGCGGTGCGGGTGCCAACGTGAAGGGCATCTTCGGCTCCACCAACTGGCACTGGTCGCTGACCGACGAAGGCTCCAAGGCATTCGTCAAATCCTTCGGCGAAAAATACGGCTTCCCGCCGAGCCAGGCCGCGCACACCACCTATGTGCAAACCCTGCTCTATGCGGATGCCTGTGAACGTGCCGGCAGCTTCCAGCCCTGCGCAGTGGTCGAAGCGCTCGAAGACTTCGAGTTTGACGGTCTTGGCAACGGCAAGACGCTGTACCGCGGCGACGATCACCAGTGCTTCAAGGACGTTCTCGTCGTGAAGGGTAAAGAAAACCCGACCAGCGAATTCGACCTTCTGGAGATCGTGGAAGTGACCCCCGCCGAGCAGGTCACATACGCTCCGGACCACCCCCAATTCGCGGGTGGCGCACTGGGTTCGTGCAACAACGGCGCATAATCGCGCCTCCCCGGTCGCGCACAGTCCGTGCGCGACCGGACACGCCTGATCCCAAATCCGGTATCACGCCAAAATCACATTGAATCGCGAAGGGTGGAATGATGGACGCAATCATCCTCCAAATTCTGAATGGGCTCGACAAGGGCTCGGCCTACGCTCTCATTGCGTTAGGGCTTACTCTCATCTTCGGCACGCTCGGGGTTGTGAACTTTGCGCACGGTGCGCTTTTCATGATCGGCGCATTTTGCGCCGTTACCCTGTCCCGTATCATCACCATCAGCCATGAAGTCGTTGATGAAACGCGGACCGATTTCCTTGGCAACCCATTGAAAGTGGACGTGCCTTACGTGCATGACTGGCTGGGCAAGGAAACCGGGGATGTCATCATAGATTGGGCCGTTCCTCTGGCCATTCTTTTCGCGATTCCGATCATGATCCTCATCGGCGTGATCATGGAGCGCGGGCTTATCAAGCATTTTTACAATCGCCCGCATGCCGATCAGATCCTCGTGACTTTCGGCCTTGCCATCGTATTGCAGGAAGTCATCAAATATTTCTACGGGGCCAACCCCATTCCGACGCCCGCTCCCGACGCCTTCAAAGGCTCGTTCGACTTTGGCGCGATGCTCGGTATGGAGGCGAACCAGATCATCTACCCCTACTGGCGTCTGGTCTATTTCGCCTTTGCAGCTTTGATCATCGGCGCGGTTTTCGCGTTCCTGCAATTCACCACCTTCGGGATGGTTGTGCGGGCAGGCATGGCCGACCGTGAAACCGTGGGCCTTCTGGGCATCAATATCGACAAGCGCTTCACGATCATGTTCGGTATCGCCGCTGCCGTGGCAGGCCTTGCCGGGGTGATGTACGCACCGATCAACTCTCCAAACTATCACATGGGTATGGATTTCCTCGTGCTCAGCTTCGTGGTGGTCGTTGTCGGCGGCATGGGCTCTTTGCCCGGCGCAGTGTTGGCGGGCTTCCTTCTGGGTATTCTGGAGAGCTTTGCCTCGATGAAAGAGGTCATCGACCTCATTCCCGGCATCAACCAGATCATCATCTACTTGGTCGCCATTCTCATTCTACTTACGCGTCCGCGTGGCCTTATGGGTCGCAAAGGCGTGATGGAGGACTGATCCATGCTAGGCCTCAACAAAAAAGACACTTCCTTGTTGATCCTCGTCGCGGCGCTTGCTCTGCTTGCACCGTTTATCCTGAACCCTTTCCCTTCCGGTTCGGCCATGGCCCAGTTCAACGCAGGCTATCCCGACCTTATGCAGCGGTTCGTAATCTTTGGGATCTTTGCCATTGGTTTCAACATCCTGTTCGGCTTGACCGGGTATCTCAGCTTTGGTCACGCGGCCTTCCTCGGGGTGGGATCTTACGCCGCTGTGTGGATGTTCAAGCTGCTTAGCATGAACGTGGTTCCCGCGATCATCTTGTCGGTCATCACCGCGGGTCTCTTCGCCCTGGTGATTGGCTATGTTTCGCTACGCCGATCGGGCATCTACTTCTCGATCCTGACACTGGCCTTCGCGCAGATGACCTATGCCTTGGCCTATTCGGTTTTGACCCCGATCACTGGCGGCGAAACCGGCCTGCAATTGGCACTCGATGATCCTCGGGTTCTGGATGGGGCTGCCTCGGGCGACAACATCCCGGTTCCCGGCTTTTTCGGGATGGAGATGCGCGGCAGTTCGCAGCTTGAAATCAGCGATTGGGTCTTCACATTCTCGACCGGCTATTACTTCAGCGCTATCATCATGCTGCTGTCCTTCTATCTTTCCATCCGCATCTTCAGGTCGCCTTTCGGCATGATGCTGCGGGCGATCAAATCGAACCAGCAACGCCTCAACTATACTGGCCTGAACGCACGGCCCTACACATTGGCGGCCTTCGTCATCTCGGGCATGTATGCCGGTCTGGCCGGTGGCTTGATGGCAGCGATGGACCCCCTCGCAGGTGCCGAACGCATGTTCTGGACCGCATCGGGTGAGGTTGTCCTGATGTCGATCCTTGGCGGTGTCGGGACCCTGATCGGTCCGGTTTTGGGGGCTGGCTTGATCAAGTACATGGAAAACATCCTGTCCAAGATCAACTCGGACATCCTGCATGGCTGGTTCGCCTTCCTGCCCGATGGTCTGGAAGACATCATCGTCAGCATGATTTATCCCTTTATCGGCAAGGGCTGGCACCTGACACTGGGCTTGATGTTCATGCTTGTCGTCATCTTCCTGCCCGGTGGTCTTGTCGAGGCTGGTCAACGGATTTCGCGTCTCTTTGGGCGCAAGAAGTCCGACGACAAGTCCGACAAATCCACCAGCACTGAACCCGCAGAATAAGGAGGGCCAACGATGGGCATTCTTGAAGTCAAGGACGTCAACAAACGCTTCGGTGGTCTTCAGGCCCTGGGTGACGTCAACCTCAGCGTGGCAGAGAACTCCTGCCACGCGATCATCGGCCCCAACGGGGCGGGCAAATCCACCCTGCTGAATTGCTTGGTGGGCAAGCTGATCCCTGACACGGGCAGCGTCATGTTCGACGGGAAAAGCGTTCTGGGGCGCAAACCCTACGAGATCAATCAGATGGGAATTTCGCGAGTGTTCCAGACACCCGAGATTTTCGGAGACCTCAGTGTTCTGGAAAACATGATGATCCCGATCTTCGCCAGACGCGACGGCGCCTTTCGCATGCACGCCGTGGAAGACACCGCGAATGAAAAAGAGGTCGTGGAACAAGCCGAACATATGCTGGAAAGCCTTAACATGGCCGACAAGCGTCACATGCACTCCGCCTCGATGAGCCGTGGTGACAAGCGGCGCCTTGAGATCGGAATGTGCTTGGCACAAAACCCCCGACTTCTGCTTCTGGACGAACCCACCGCGGGCATGGCGCGGGCGGATACCAACAATACAATCGACCTGCTCAAGCAAATCAAGGATGAGCGCGACATCACGATCGCCATCATTGAACATGACATGCACGTCGTGTTTTCCTTGGCGGAGCGGATTACCGTATTGGCGCAGGGGACACCTCTGGTCGAAGACACGCCGGAAAAGATCAAGGGCCACCCCAAGGTCCGCGAAGCCTATCTCGGCGAAACGGCGTAAGAAGGAGATCACGAGATGAACGTCAAACCCGACTTCTCCAAAGGCAAGAACTACGCCGAAACCGCCCCGGCCTTCCTGTCTGTTTGGGAAATGCAATCCTACTACGGCGAAAGCTATATCGTTCAAGGCATCAGCTTCAATGTCCACGAAGGCGAAATTCTCGCGCTTCTTGGCCGGAATGGCGCCGGGAAAACAACCACTCTGCGCTCGATTGCCCGTATGGACAGCCCGCAAGTGAACCATGGCGAGATTTGGCTGGACCACCAGCCGCTTCACAACATGAAAAGCCACCAAGCGGCGGCGGTGGGAATTGGGCTTGTGCCCGAAGATCGCTGCATCATTCCCGGCCTGACCGTCGAGGAAAACCTGCAATTGGCCCAGATCGCACCGCCCATCGGCTGGTCGCTCGACCGCCTTTACGAGCTCTTCCCGCGCCTTGGCGAGCGCCGCAAGCAAGAAGGCGTGACCTTGTCGGGCGGTGAGCAGCAGATGCTGTCTATTGCCCGCGCCTTGGCGCGTGACATCAAGGTCTTGTTGCTGGATGAACCTTACGAGGGTCTGG
The DNA here is from genome assembly GCA_035268705.1 of Roseovarius sp. Classification (GTDB taxonomy): domain Bacteria; phylum Pseudomonadota; class Alphaproteobacteria; order Rhodobacterales; family Rhodobacteraceae; genus Roseovarius. The sequence goes on from DATFKJ010000080.1 coordinate 7,220, forward strand.
CGCCGGTGATCGTGGACGAAATCGAGAAGACCCTCCGCATCATCAAGGAGCAAGGCATCACGACCGTTCTCGTGGAGCAAAACGCCGTGCGCGCGCTTGAACTGGCTGATCGGGCTGTGATCCTCGATACCGGGTCCATCGTGTTCGACGGCTCTGCTTCGGAAGTTCTCGAAAACGAGGAACTGCGCGCCGAATACCTCGCAATCTAAGGCGCGCCCCCTGCCCGAAAGTGGCATTGCATCCTTTCGGGCAGGCCCCTTACCATTGACCGTATTATCAAAAACCAAAGGTCTGACATGTCTGACAAAACCTATCCGCCCTCTTCCGACTTGGTCGCGAATGCCCATATTGACGCCGCCAAGTACGAAGAAATGTACGCCGCTTCCATCAATGATCCCGAAGGCTTTTGGAGCGAACACGGCAAGCGTGTGGACTGGATCAAGCCTTTTACCAAGGTCAAGAACGTCAGCTATGACTTTGGCAACGTGGCCATCAAATGGTTCGAGGACGGCACGCTGAACGTCGCCGCCAACTGCATCGACCGTCACCTTGCCACGCGTGGCGATCAGACCGCTATCATCTGGGAACCGGATGAGCCCACCGACGAGTCGCAGCACATTACCTACAATGAGCTGCACGAAAACGTCTGCAAAATGGCCAATGTTTTCAAGAACCTCGGGATCGGCAAAGGCGACCGCGTGGTGATCTATCTGCCGATGATCCCCGAAGCGGCCTATGCCATGCTGGCCTGTGCCCGCATCGGGGCTATCCACTCCATCGTCTTCGCGGGCTTCTCGCCCGACGCCCTTGGTGCGCGAGTCAATGGCTGTGACGCCAAGCTGGTGATCACCGCCGACACGGCCCCGCGTGGTGGCCGCCGCACCAAGCTGAAGGACAACGTCAACCAAGCCCTGCTGCATGACACGGACGACGTGAAATGCCTTGTGGTCAAGCGCACCGGTGATCAGATCGCATGGCGTTCCGAAGGGGACTATTGGCTGCATGAAGAACTGGAGAAGGTCGGCGCGGATTGCCCGCCAGAGGAAATGAACGCAGAAGACCCGCTGTTCATTCTTTATACGTCCGGCTCCACCGGGCAGCCCAAGGGCGTTGTCCACTGCAATGGCGGCTACCTTGTCTGGGCCTCGATGACCCATGAGATCACCTTCGATTACCACGAAGGCGATATCTTCTGGTGTACCGCTGACGTGGGCTGGGTGACTGGCCACAGCTATATCGTCTATGGCCCGCTCGCGAACGGTGCGACAACGCTCATGTTCGAAGGTGTGCCGACCTACCCGGATGCTGGCCGGTTCTGGGCCGTTTGCGAAAAGCACAAGGTCAACCAGTTCTACACCGCCCCCACCGCCATCCGCGCGCTTATGGGGCAAGGCACTGAATTCGTTGAAAAATACGACCTCAGCGATATGAAGATTCTGGGCACTGTGGGCGAGCCGATCAACCCTGAAGCCTGGAATTGGTACAACGAGGTTGTCGGCAAAGGGAACTGTCCCATCGTCGATACGTGGTGGCAGACCGAGACAGGCGGGCACATGATGACCCCCCTGCCCGGCGCCCATGCCACCAAGCCCGGCTCGGCCATGAAGCCCTTCTTTGGGGTGCAGCCCGTGGTGCTTGAACCGACCTCGGGTGAGGAAATCCACGAGTACCCGACCGAAGGCGTGCTGTGCATAAAAGACAGCTGGCCGGGTCAGATGCGCACCGTTTGGGGCGACCATGAGCGGTTCGAGAAGACTTATTTCTCGGACTACAAAGGCTACTACTTTGCCGGGGACGGCTGTCGCCGGGACGAGGACGGCGATTACTGGATCACCGGCCGCGTGGACGACGTTATCAACGTCTCGGGCCACCGGATGGGCACCGCAGAAGTGGAAAGCGCGCTTGTCGCCCACTCGAAGGTCGCCGAGGCCGCCGTGGTTGGCTATCCCCATGATATCAAAGGACAAGGCATCTATTGCTACGTCACCTTGATGTCCGGCGAGGAGCCCACCGAGGAGTTGCGCAAGGAGCTGCGCACCTGGGTCCGCACCGAGATTGGCCCGATTGCAGCACCGGACCTGATCCAGTGGGCCCCGGGCCTTCCCAAGACCCGTTCGGGCAAGATCATGCGTCGTATCCTGCGCAAGATCGCCGAGAACGACTATGGCAGCCTTGGCGACACCTCGACACTGGCCGACCCGAGCGTTGTCGACGAGTTGATCGAGAACCGGATGAATCGCGACTGACCTTGCGGCCATAGCCGATGAATCTCCCCGCACGATCCGTCGTGCGGGGATTTTTTTGCGCCACTCTCGGCAACCAGGGCGGGACCGCGAAACAGAGTGCGGCGAATCATCTGCAAGCCATTGGTTAACAACAAAAATACCCAGCGGCATCGCGTCGGTATAACGTCGGTATCGCGTCGGTGTTTTTCACCGCACCCCGGCGGGTTAACAGGCCGTACGGGGAAAGTTGTACAAAACCTACGGGAGTTTTGTACGTTTCGCCCGGTCTAAAGCGTTCCGCCTTTAACCTGAGACATCAGCGAAAGACGGAACGCGTGCAACGATTGAGCGGAGCACTGCGTTTCGCGAAAATCTGTGACTCAGGTTTTTCGCGAAGCGCTTTAGGACAAACAATGGGGCAGCCCCCCATGAAACGCGTCAGCAAATATTCGCGCATGCGCATTGATGAACAACGACTTCCCATGCCTCCATGCTAGGATCGCAGCGCACTTCAAAGGTGAAGGAGAGATTATGAAAATCAGCATCAAAGTACTTGGCCTCGTGGCCGCGATGGGCCTTGCCGGCTGCATGACGGTCGAGCAGGAACGCGAAATGACCGGCGCACTGGTCGGCGGTGGCCTTGGCCTTATCAGTGCCAAGGCGCTTGGCGCGGATAACAACTGGGTCGTGGTCTCGACGCTGGCGGGCGCGGCGGCTGGTGCGCTCGTGGCGCGCAACCGGGCCAACAACACCTGCGCTTACGCCAATGGCGACGGAACCTATTACCGCGCACGCTGCCGCTGATGTACCATGAAACCAAGGGCCAAGCCCGTTCGAACGGGCTTGCATCACGCGGTTTCGAAACCGCGTGAAAAGCACCTTGCAAGGTGCTTGGGCCAAGCCGTTTCGAAACGGCTTGGCGGTCAGGTTTAGCCCCGCCCGCGATAGGGCGGCACGCCTTGATCGGGGATCCAGACACCGTCGGGCTGAGGCCCGGTTTGGTAAAAGACGTCGATGGGGATGCCGCCGCGCGGATACCAATAGCCGCCGATGCGCAGCCATTGGGGGCTTAGGTAATCGGCCAGACGGCGGGCGATGGTCACGGTGCAATCTTCGTGGAACGCCCCGTGATTGCGGAAGCTGCCCAAGAACAGCTTGAGCGATTTGCTTTCCACCAGCCAGTCACCCGGCACGTAGTCAATCACCAGATGCGCAAAGTCCGGTTGCCCCGTCATCGGGCAAAGCGAGGTGAACTCGGGGCAGACAAAGCGCACGTTGTAGGCCACGTCGGCCTGTGGGTTCTGGACGCGTTCAAGCTCGGCCTCTTCGGGGCTTTGCGGCTGTGCCGTATCGCTGCCCAATTGGGTGAGGTTCTTGTAGATATCGTCGCTCATGTTTCTTTCTCCTCAAACGCCGCGTTTGTTGCCCCAAAGCATGACATGCAACTGCGGCAGAACACGGGCCTCGTACCATTTGTCGGCAATCACCCGGTCCACCAGCCAGCGCATGCGGGCATCGACGCCCTCTTGGTCTACCAGTGCGGTGTCATCTTCGGGTGGCGGTGGGGTGTGGTTGCCGGGTTGCAGGTAAATGGGCAGATCAGGATAGCGGGCAGCCACATCGCGCGCCCAGAGGTAGTCTACCTCGTCGAAGATCACGATTTTCAGGACCGTTTCGGCCCCCTGCCCCGCCTCGATACAGGTTTGGAAGATATCCCAATCCACCTGCATGTCACTGGAGGGGGGTTTGGGGCTGAGCACCAGCATATCGAGATCGGAAAACCAATCGCGCGCCACGCTGCCTTGGGTTTCCAGCGCGAAGCGATAGCCGCGCGCATGGCCCATGGTGATCAGCGGGCCAAGCGGTTGGATGGCCGGGTTGCCACCCGAGAGCGAGACCATGAGCGGTGCGCCGCCGGAAAACCGCTCAACCTCAGCCATCACATCCTCGGCCGCCATCGGTTTCCACGTCGCGCGATAGGCGCTGTCGACGGCATGCATGCTGTCGCACCAGCTACAGCGGTAGTCACAGCCGCCTGTGCGCACGAAGACCGTAGGCACGCCGATGAGCGCGCCTTCACCCTGAATGGTCGGACCGAAAATTTCCGAGACGCGAATGGTGGTGTCGTCGCTCACGGCCTGTATTCCGCCCATGTTTTGGGGGTTTCGCTGACCTTGACTGCGCTGACTTCGGGCCACTGGGCGTGGCACCAGTTGTAGAAGTGTTTGGCCATGCGTTCGGCGGTGACCATGTCATCGCCCAAGACGTCATTGAGGTGGCGGTGATCCAATTCATCGTCAATGTAGCGTTTGAGCGGCGCGAGATCGAGGTAATCGCGCACGAAGCCATGCGCGTTCAGTTCCTCGGCCCGCAATTCCACCACGACGATGTAGTTGTGGCCATGCAGACGGGCGCATTGATGACCTTCGGGCAGGCCGAAAAGTTGATGCGAGGCTGAAAAGTGGAATTCCTTGGTTATCGTGTACATCACGCGCCCTCCGTTCCGGTGGCTTGACGCCAATACTCGGAATCGGCGTATTGGGTTGGGTCTTGGACGCCGGCCAAGTGGAAGGCCTCGCGCCGTTCCACGCAGGTGCCGCAGCGCCCGCAGTGCAGATCGCCGCCCTTGTAGCAGGACCATGTTTCGGCGAAGGGGGTGTTGTGCTTGGCCCCTTCGGTGACGATGTCAGCCTTGGAGATGGTGACGAAGGGGGTGTAAAGCTCCACCTCGCCCATGCCTTCAAGAGCTTTGTTTTCCATCGTCTGAAAGGCGTCGATGAAGCCGGGGCGGCAATCGGGGTAGATGAAGTGATCGCCGCCATGCACCGCGGCGGCCACGGCACCCGCCTTTTGCGCCGAGGCCATGCCGAAGGCGATGGCCAGCATGATGGCGTTGCGGTTGGGCACGACCGTGACTTTCATGGTGTCTTCGGCATAGTGGCCATCAGGCACATCCAGATCGTCGGTAAGGGCCGAGCCCGAGAGGGCCGCCCCCACGCCGCGAATGTCGATCACATGATGCGGCACGGCCAAACGCACGGCGCAAGCAGCGGCGGAATCGAGTTCCTTGGCGTGGCGTTGGCCGTAGTCGAAGGAGACCAGCCCCGCCAACTCACGTTCGGCGGCGACCTTGTGGGCAAGCGTGACGGAATCCAGCCCGCCCGAGCAGATGACAAGAGTTTTCATTTTTCAGTCCTTGTTTTGAGCGGGTAGGCTGCGACCGCATGGGGCGCATCTAAGGGGTTAAGCGGGCTTTGGCAAGCGCGCGGCCTTTGCATATGCAGCATTTAGCGGGCATAAGACGGGCATGGAGATCACCGCGCTTGCCTTCGATCACGCCCCGGTGGGGCTTGCCGTGTTGGAAAACCGGATCATTCGGCATGTGAACCTGCAATTCGCCACGATTTTCGGGGATGCGCCGGGGGATTATGCGGGGGTACCCTTGGCGCGATACTATCCGTCCATCGACGATTACAGCCGGATTGGCGAGCGCGCCTTGTCGGCCATGCGCGAAACCGGGCGCTATTCGGACGAGCGGGTGATGAAGCGCCGCGACGGGGAGTTGTTCTGGTGCCGGGTGCGCGGGCAGTCGCTGACGCCGGACGATCCGTTTCAGCGTGGCATCTGGTCCTTTGCGGACCTGTCGGAGGAACGCCCGCTGGTGGAGCTGACGCAGCGCGAGCGCGAGGTGGCGATCCTGACCTGCCGGGGGCTGACGTCCAAGGAGATTGGCCTTGAACTGGGGCTCAGTTATCGCACCGTCGAAGTGTACCGCGCGCGCCTCTTGGACAAGTTCGGAGCGCGGAAACTGGCGGAACTGGTGGCCAAATTGTCCGGGATGCCGTTATAAAAGCGGACGTGGCGTAAGCTTTTTTAATTTTCCCCCTCGCAATCCGACGAGTATTCCCCCATTTTGCGGGACGATTGCCTACTTTTCTAAGGCAAACGCTTGCCCTATAAGCGGCCAAAATCATGAACGCGGCAGACCTGTCAAAACTGCCGCAACGGTCGAGGAACCCGATGCCGAACAAAACCCATGACTCCGATGTCGCCTTCATCAAGGCTCTTGCCGAAGTGCTCAACGACAACGAACTGACCGAGCTTGCGGTCAAACGGGACTACGGCGAAAACGACTCGCTCAACGTCAAGGTCAGTCGCCGTCAGGACGTCGTTGCTCAGGTTAGCGCGCCCGCGGCCCCAACGAGTTCCGCACCTGCGGCG
>DATFKJ010000081.1:0-7030 GCA_035268705.1 Roseovarius sp.
TGGGCACCGCCGAATGGAGCGGTACGCCGCTTGCCCCCTTGATCGCGCGGGCCAAGCCGCAGGGTGGCGTCGTGGATTTTGCCTTTGAGGGGGCTGATTTCGGCTATGACAAAGGGGTGGGTCATGCCTTTGGTCGGAGCCTGACGCCCGAGCAGTTGGCCGATCTGGATGTGCTGTTGGTCTACGAGATGAACGGCCAGCCCTTGCTGCCGCAGCATGGCGCGCCGCTGCGGTTGATCGTGCCAGGGTGGTACGGGATGGCCAGTGTGAAGTGGCTGAACCGCATTACGGCAATGAGTGAAAGATACCAAGGATTTCAACAGGTTGAAACCTATCGCTTTCGTCAGGACGCAGGGGAGGCAGGCGAGCCTGTGACCGAGATCAGGGTCAAATCCCTGATGGTGCCGCCGGGGGTGCCGGATTGGATTACCCGCAAGCGGCGGCTGTCGCGCGGGCCTGTGACATTGCAGGGCCGGGCGTGGTCGGGCGCGGGCGTGCCGGTGGAGCGCGTCGAGGTGCGGATCGGTGAGACATGGCACGAGGCCAAGGTTGAGGCGCCCTTGGGGCGCTATGCCTGGGCCGGGTGGTCGCTGGAGTGGGAGGCCGCGCCGGGGCATTACGTGCTGGCCTGTCGGGCGACGGATGCCAAGGGAAACGTGCAGCCCATGAAGGCCGAGTGGAACCTGTCGGGCTTTGCCAATAACGCGCCGCATGAGGTGGAGGTTTTCGTGGAGGATTAATCTGCGCCCCGAATCGCCCCTACCCCCTTGGTTAACAAGAAAAACGCCGGGCTGTACCGCGTCGGTTTCACGTCGGTATCGCGTCGGTATTTTTTCCCGCACCGCCCGGAATTAACACGGCGTACGGTGACAACTGTACGAAACGTACGCGCGGTTTGTACGGTTCGCGCTGAAAAAGAGGTGTCTCAAGCCCTAAAGCGTTTCTTGGAATCACAGATTTTCGCGGAACGCTTCAATCTGTCGTGCTCAGGATTTCGCCTATTTTGAGCGCCTTCATCGGATTTCCATCGACTTTTAGCTGGCGCATCATGAACCCCTTTGCGGGGTTCTTAACACCCATTGCGATGTCGTGGAACACACTGGCGTCCGCCGTCAGAGTTATGTCGGCGGGTTGATCGCTTTCGATCGCACCGGTTTCGTCCACATAGAGCGTTGCCGTGCCTGGCATCTCAAGCCGCACGCTGCCTTTGATCCGGTTTTTGGCGCGTTGGCTTACGAGGTCTATGATTTCGGCCTTGCTTGGTTCGGTCACGGTATTCTCCTTCGCCTTGCATAGGAGGTGTTTTGGGGTGACGTGTCCAGTTTGACGCAGGGTCGGGATTTGAGAAATCTATTTTCGGGTTTGACCGCGTCCCGGGCTTGGGAGGCGAAATCTTGAAAAGATTTCGGTCCGATTTCTTTTGAAGAAATCGGCTGGCGGTGCGCATGAATGCGCACCCTACGCGGTTTCCAGATTGAGCGTTTCGAAGTCTGCGAGGCTATCGGGGAGGGTGTCCACACCGAGGCCCGGGGTGCCAGTAAGGTGGAATTTGCCGTCGCGCAGCGCGCCTTTGGGCAGCAGATCATCGCGCAGGGGGTTGGCGTTGATGTCCAGTTCCAGAAGGCCCTTTCCGCCGGTGGCTGCGAGCAGGTGGGCCGAGGCCATGAGGCCCAGACCCCCGCCCAGGAAATGCGGGCAATAGGTGCGACCCGCTTGGGTGATCTTTTGGGCCGCCTCGAAGCAGCCGGTGACGCCGCCCCATTTGGCGACATCGGGCTGGATATAGGTGAGATGCGCGGTGGAGGCCGCGAACTTGTCGGTCCCCGTGATGTTCTCGCCACCCGCCAAGGGGGGCTGGCCGATAGCGGCGAGGCGCGCCCAATCGTCGGCGGGGGCGTCGGCGCGGATGGGTTCTTCGATCCAGCCGATGTTGAGATCCTTTGCCGCCAGCATGAAATGCAGGGCGGTTGCGGTGTCCCATGCTTGATTTGCGTCGGTGAAGAGGCGTTCGGTTTCGCGCAGGTCTGAAGAAAGCTGTTCGAGCGTGGCAAGGTCATTTGCCATATCGAAGCCGATCTTGACCTTGAAGGCTTTGATGCCTTGGGCGCGGGCCGATGCGATCTTGGCCTGCGCGTCGGTGATCTTGATGCCGCTGGCATAGACCGGGACCGACGCGGCGGCGTCTGGGTTGAGCGCCTTGGCCACCGGCAGGCCAGCACGGCGCGCGGTCAGATCGTGGCAGGCGGTGTCGAGACCGGCGAGCACTTGGGCAAATGGCCCCCATTCGCCGCATTGCAGGGCGCGGATGTGGGTTTTGCGGGTGAGGTCGTGCCAGAGCCTGGCGGGATTGTCCGAGGGTTGGCCGAGGACCAGCGGTGCGATGTCCTGAATCAAAAGATGCGCGCGGTGTTCGGCCCCGGCGGCAGGCCAATTGGCGAAAACCTCGCCCCAGCCGAAAGCGCCATCGGAGTCCGTGAGGCGCAGGAACACGGCGGGCCGGTCGCGCATCACGCCGAAGGAGGTGGCGACGGGGCGCGGGGTGGGCGCGCGAAACACGCGGACCTGAATGTGGTCTATGGTCATGTCAGCGCCCGTATCATCAAGATGAGGCCCGAGAGCAGGCACATGGAGATAAGCAGGCGGCGGAAGAGATCATCGGAGAGGCGACGGAACACTGAAATGCCGATCTGGGCAGAGATGAGGGCGGCGGGGATGGCCACGGCAAGATTGATCAGCACATCATGCGTGTAGATCCCCTGCCACCAGAGCATCAGCGCGGTCAGGCCCAGAATGACCACGTTGAAGGGTTGCAGCACGGCGCGGGTTTCGGCCTTGGGCCAAGGCCGCATGGAGCACCACATGGTGGGCAGCGCGCCCGAGAGTGAGGCCGCGCCGCCGAGAATACCCCCTGCAAAGCCCACGGTCATGTCGATGACAGGGGTGGGACGCTCGAACTTGGGCAGGGCGCGGCGCAGGCTGAAGAAACCGCCATAGATCAGCAGGAAGGAGGCGATGACCAGTTTGAGGCTGGCCGCGTCGATCACGGCGAGGGCGGCGATGCCGATGGGGATGCCGATTACCCCCGGCCCCATGAAGCGAAACATGCGGCGGGGTTGATCCCAAATGGCATGGCGGACGATCCAGAGACCTTGCAACCCGCTGGTGACCGACAGGACCACGACGATGGCCACGGCCTCGGGCGGGGTCATGGTGGTGAGAAAGAAGCCAAGCGCGAAGAGGGCGGTGCCGAACCCGGCAAGACCGTTGATGAAGCCGCCCGCAACGGCGCCGGCGATGACCGTGAGCAGGGTTTCCGATGTCATGCGGCACCCTCGGAACCCGTGGTGATGCCGGCGCTATCGAGCAGCGCGCGCTCGATCTCTTGCATGACGCGCGTTCGGAGGCTGTCGCGCAGGTAGATCAGGCCCAGATCGCGGACCGGGGCATCGTCGCCGAGGGGGAAGCGTTCGATCGGAATGGGATGTTGCGAGGGCACGCAACTGGCCGGGACGATGGAGACCCCGAGATTGGCGTAGACCATGCTTGAGATGGCTTCGAGCCCGTCGAGTTCCATGCTTTCCTGCACGCGGATGCCCTTGCGTTGCAGCCAGCCTTCGATCATCTGGCCGACCACGGCATCACGGTTGAACCGGATGAAGGGGCGTGTGGCCAGCAGGTCGAGCGGGTCATCGCAGGTGGTCCCCTTGGCGGCCAGCAGTTGCAGCGGTTCATCGGCGATGTGGCGGTATTCGAAGCCCGGCGGGATGACCGGCGGGCGCGAGACGATGGCGGCGTCGAGCGTGCCGCGCTCGATGCGGGACATGAGCGGATTGGTCAGGCCCGGGTGGACCTGAACATGCAGATCGGGAAACCCGGCCTTGAGCCGCGAGATGGCCAGAGGGACAAGCCCCGTCAGGGTTGTCGGAACGGCCCCGAGGGCGACATCGCCCAGCAGGGCATCGGCATTGACCACCGAGGGTACGATATTGTCGTAGGCGCGCACCACTTCGCGGGCCTTGGCGACGATGCCGCGGCCTGTGGGCGTCAGTTCGGGGGTGCGCTTGGAGCGGTCGAAGAGGCTGATTTGCCATTCGTCTTCGAGGGCGCGCATTTGCTGGCTGACGGCGGCATGGGTGACATGCACCGCCTCGGCGGCGGCGCTGAAGGTTTTGTGTTCGTCAACGGCGATCAGGGTGCGTAGCATGCGGATCGACAAGGTAGGCTCCTAATGTTAGCGTTGCTAACGATTTTGGTAAGCTAATATTACTTCTATTAAGTTCCCCTTAAGGATATACGAAGTCAAGGGCATGCGAACGAAGCGAAAGACTTTGGCCCCGATCATAAGATGACGAAACTGGGAGGACGACATGACATTCAAATCAATCCTTGCCGCGGGCGCGATGGTTGCCGGACTTACGGCGACGGCGGCATTCGCGGAGTATCCCGAGCGCCCGATCAACATGGTGATCCCATATGGGGCGGGCGGGGCGACGGATATTTCGGCGCGCACCATTGCCGAGCCTTTGGGCAACGCGGTGGGCAAGCCTTTGGTCATGGCCAATGTGACCGGCGCGGGCGGGGCCACGGGGTCGGTCACCGTGCAGAATGCCAAGGCGGATGGCTATACCATGCTGTTCGCGCGGGTGGGTTCGCATTCGGTGAACCCGGCGATGAAGGCGACGCTGCCTTATACGCTGGATGATTTCCGGTTCGTGACCGTTTACGAGATCAACCCGGTGGCCTGTGCGGTGAACCCCTCGTCGGGGATCGAGAGCATGAAGGACCTGATTGCCAAGGTTGGCGAAGGTGGGGTCACTTATAGTTCGTCCGGCGTTGGCTCGCTTCTGCATCTGGCGGGGGCGATGGTGCTCAAGGAGTTCGGCATCGAGAACCCGCTGGAAGCGGCAACGCATATTCCGCTGAAGGGTGGGGGTGCCGCGGCGACCGCTGTTTTGAATGGCACGGCGACCTTTATCTGCACCAACTCATCGGCCTTGGCGAGTTTCGTGGCCAATGATCAGCTCAAGGTGCTGATGGTGACCACGGCGGAGCCGGTGGCGGGGTTCGATGCGCCGACGGCGGCCGATCTGGGCAAGCCTGCGCTGCACCAACTGGTGGGCTGGACCGGGATTGCCGGGCCGGACGACCTTCCCGATGATGTGGCCGAGAAGTGGGGTGCGTGGATGACAGAGGCCACCGCCGACGAAGGCTTCCTTGAGAAGATGACGGCGCGCGGCTCGGTCATTCGCCTGATGGACCCGGCGGAGGCCAATGAGTTCATCGAGACGCAGTACAACACCTTTCGCGCCCTTGTGGACGAGTTGGGCATGCGGATCGAAGGTTAGGCCTTCGCCAACACGCTTGACATGACACAAGCGCCGGGCCTGTCATGGCCCGGTGCATGACCCATGAGGGAGGGGCAGGTGAGCGAGCGTCGCCTACAATTGCAGCTTGGGGTTGGGGCCTGTCTGGCCTCGGCGTTTCTGGTCTTGGTGGCGATCCCAAATTGGGTGGCCGCCCCGAGCAATATCAAGATTGTTTTCCTGTCGCCGGTCTTTTGGCCTTATGTTTTGGCTGGCTGTGCGGGCGTGGTGGGCCTTGGGTTGATCGCGGCAGGCTTCCGAATTGCCGAGGGGCCAGCGGAGGAGGCCGCCGATGCGCATCAAGAGGGTATGGGCGCATGGCTGCGCCTGCTCGGGATGGCCGTGATCATGGTGGCCACGATGTACCTGCTGCCGCGCTTGGGCATGGTCTGGACCTCGATGTTGTGCTTTGCGATGACGGCATTTCTGGTCAAGACGCGCCACCCTTTGGCGGCGGTGATCTGTGCCGTGATCATCCCCTTGGTCCTGTATGCCTTTTTCGCGCATGTCGCGGGGGTCGCGATCCCGCAGGGTGACTTTGTGAGGCTGCCATGAGCTTTGTCGACAGTCTTATGGCGGGGCTTTCGCTGGTCGCCAATATCGAGTCTTTTCTGGCGCTGGCCGGGGGCGTGGTGATCGGTGTGATCGGCGGGGCCATCCCGGGGATGTCGGCCACCATGGCGGTGGCCCTGACCCTGCCGTTTACCTTCGCCATGCAGCCGATCACCGGCATTTTGCTGTTGCTGGGCGTCTACAAGGGCGGGATTTTCGGCGGGTGTATTCCCGCGATCCTGATCAAGACACCCGGCACGCCGGCGTCTTCGGCCACCATCCTTGATGGCTACCCAATGGCCGAGCGCGGCGAGGCGGGGCGCGCGCTGGGCATGGCGCTTTGGGCGTCCTGCACGGCGGATTTGATATCGAACCTTGCGCTGATCGTCTTTGCCGGGTGGCTGGCGTCTTTCGCGCTGAGTTTCGGGCCGCCGGAGTTTTTCACCCTGATCCTGTTTTCACTGACCATCATCGCGGGGGTGTCGGGAGACAGCTTGTTGCGCGGGGCGCTGTCGGCCATTCTGGGGCTGCTTTTGGCCACGGTGGGGCTTGATCTGGTTTATGGCACCAACCGTTTTACCTTTGGCGATCCAAACATGATGGGCGGCTTGAATTTCATTGCCGTGTTGATTGGTTTGTTCGCGATCCCAGAGGTGCTGGCCATGGTCTGGCATCCGACGGCGCATCTGGGCAAGGCGCGGAGCCTTGGCAATAACTGGGTCAGTTGGGCCGATTACAAAAAGAGTTTCCGGTCGATCGTGCGGGGCAGTCTGATCGGGGTTTTCCTTGGCTCGATCCCGGGGATTGGCGCGGCCCCGTCCGCCTTCCTGAGTTATTCGGAGGCGCGGCGCAAATCCAAGGACAAGGCCAATTTCGGCAAGGGCGAGGTTGAGGGCGTGGCCGCCTCGGAGGCCGGGAACAACGGCGTGGCAGGCGCCACGCTTATCCCGCTTCTGGCGCTGGGCGTACCGGGGGATGTGATCACCGCGATCATCATCGGGGCCTTCATGATCCATGGCCTGCAACCGGGGCCAATGATGTTTATCCTGAACGTCGATCTGATTTACGGGTTGTTCATCGGGTTGATCGTCAGTTCGATCTGCCTGTTCTTCGTC
>DATFKJ010000082.1:0-4602 GCA_035268705.1 Roseovarius sp.
GAGCATATGGTGCGCCACGTCTCCACCAAGACACGCCCGGATATCGCCGACATCCCGTCGAACATGGACGCCATATTCACCGGCACTCTTTCCGGCGCCGAGAAGGCGCGCATGATCGCTGTGATTGGCGACGAAATCGTGGACCGTGCTGCACGCAGGGCGAAGGACGCGGGCGCAAAGGACGTATCAACCCGTGTGGTGAATGGAGACTACGACGAAGGCATTCTGGAAATGGCCCAAGAGGCCGGAGCAGATACGATTGTGATCGGCCAGCGAGGCTTGGGGAGACTGCGACGGTTTCTTCAGGGAAGCGTTTCTCAAAAGGTCAACCAGCAGGCTGAATGCACGGTTGTGACTGTACGATGAAAAGCGGTGATCGGCCGGTCATCTTGGTTCTGGTCAGATCACGCGCCGTGAACCCCTGCTGCCGCTGGATGCATTGAAAGGAGAGTTCTTATGGAAGACCTTGTAAAACTGGGAAATGAATTTGTTCAGGCGATGCGGAATCGTCGTGGCATAGGCCATGTCGACGAGATTTATGCCGAGAACGCGCAGTCGGTAGAGGCTGTTATTCCACCCGGGCGCGATGTGCGGATCGCCAAGGGAAAGGGTGCGATCGAGGCGAAACGCGAGGATTGGGCGGCAACGCATGAGATTCACGAACTGGACGCAGACGGGCCTTATGTTCATCCGCCCAACCGGTTCGCGGTGCGCTTCAAGGCCGAGGTGACGCAGAAAGAAACCGGGCGGCAGATGACCCTGCGCGAAATCGCGGTCTATACCGTCGAGGATGGCAAGATTGCCCGAGAAGAGTTCTTCATGATGCCGAAATAACGCGTTTCGCGAACAACCTGCGAGACAGCCTTTTGCCAAACACTCTGGGCAATTCGCGTTCACAGTATCGCAATCCATCCGCTGAGGGTGGCCTTGGCCAGTCGTGCCCGGAATCGCGGATACTGAACGCGCTTCGATCAAAAAACACGTAGGGCCCGCACATCGAGGTATTCCCTGCCAACGACGGCTTCGTCCGCGCATCGGACAGAAGCCCCGCCAGACCTACGCAGCCAAAAATCCTCCTTTCAAAGTCCGGCATTGCGAAGCGCTCCAGCGAACAAATCACAGAAAATGCACAGTGGTTTTGTCACCTTTGCGACCGATCACCCGACGCCCCTAAAGGTCGGCCATCTGTCACGCGCCTGATGGCCTTATCCGCTCACGCGCATTCCCTCTTTTCTTTTTCCCGCAAATCTCCTATACGCCCCCATTGCTTGGGAAATTCCCTTGCGACATCTCCATAGGACCCTGCTGGACGACATCCCGGCTTGTGCCCTCAACCCTTAATCTCAAAGGAGACCCCGATGTCGATCACAGTCGAAGAAAAATCACGCCTGATGAAGGAATACGCAACCAAGGACGGCGACACCGGCTCGCCCGAAGTACAGGTTGCCATCCTCACCTCGCGTATCTCCACGCTGACCGAGCACTTCAAGACCCACAAGAAAGACAACCACGGCCGCCGTGGTCTTTTGAAAATGGTCGCACAGCGCCGCAAGCTGCTGGACTACCTCCGGGGCAAAGACGAGGCCCGTTACAAAGACCTCATCAAACGCCTCGGCATCCGCCGCTAACAGGTTTCGATCCATCGGATCACACAAACACCCGCTCGGTCCGCCGCGCGGGTGTTTTGCGTTTGTACGGAATGCGCGTACAAAACGTACAAGTTTTCACCGTGCGCCCTGTTAATCCGCAGGGCCACCGACACCGAAACCGACGCAATACCGACGTTTTGCCGACGTGGTGCAGATCGGCCATTTCCCTTGTTTATTTGGCTTAACCCGTGATTCGCGGCGGATGCCGTGATCTATCCTTCCAAAACAGTCCAAACTCCTGTAACCCGCACCCATCTGAGACGTGACGCTCTGACCCCGGCGCATGGCATGGTAGAGAGGGGTCGGCGGCAATGGGGCCGCCATTGAAACGGAAGACTTGGGATACGCCCAAGAGCGCTTCCAACTAGGATACGACGATGTTCAACGAAGTGAAAAAATCGATGCAGTGGGGGGAAGATACCCTCACTCTGGAAACGGGCAAAGTGGCCCGTCAGGCGGATGGCTCGGTCATCGCCACCCTTGGGGAAACCAGCGTCATGGCCAACGTGACCTTCGCCAAGGAACCCAAAGAGGGGCAAAGTTTCTTCCCCCTCACCGTGCATTACCAAGAGAAATACTATGCCGCGGGTAAAGTACCCGGCGGCTTCTTCAAACGTGAGGCCCGCCCCACCGAGAAGGAAACCCTAACCGCGCGTCTGATCGACCGTCCGATCCGCCCGCTTTTCGTGCCCGGCTTCAAGAACGAAGTTCTTGTTATGTGTACGGTCCTTAGCCACGATTTGGTCAACGATCCCGACATGGTCGCGATGATCGCGGCCTCGGCGGCACTGACGATTTCCGGCGCGCCCTTCATGGGTCCGATCGCAGGCTGCCGCGTGGGTTACGAGGATGGCGAATACATCCTGAACCCCGATGTCGAGGACATGCACGACCTGCGCAACAACCCCGATCAACGCCTTGATCTGGTTGTTGCCGGCACCAAAGACGCCGTGATGATGGTCGAATCCGAGGCCTACGAGCTGACCGAGGACGAGATGCTGGGCGCCGTGACTTTCGCGCACGAGCAAATCCAGCCGGTGATCGACCTGATCATCAGCCTCGCGGAAGAATCCGCCAAGGAACCCTTCGATTTCACCCCGCCGGATTACTCCGGGCTTTACGAGGTGGTCAAAGGCCTAGGCGAAGAAAAGATGCGCAGCGCCTATGCCATCCTCGACAAGCAGGAACGCCAGGCCGCCGTCAGCGCCGCCAAGGACGCCGTGCTCGAAGGTTTGACCGAAGAACAGCGCGAAGATGCCAACCTTGGCTCTGCCCTGAAGAAACTCGAAGCCGCCGTTCTGCGTGGCGACGTGGTCAAATCCGGTAAGCGGATTGATGGCCGCTCGCTGGACGAAGTGCGCTCGATCGTTTCGGAAACCGGCATCCTGCCGCGGACCCACGGTTCGGCCCTCTTCACCCGTGGCGAGACTCAGGGCCTTGTGGTCACCACCCTCGGCACCGGCGACGACGAACAGATCATCGACGCCCTGCACGGGAATTTCCGCTCCAACTTCTTGCTGCACTACAACTTCCCGCCCTACTCGGTCGGTGAAGCGGGCCGCGTGGGCCCTCCGGGCCGTCGTGAAATCGGCCACGGCAAACTGGCATGGCGCGCCCTTCAGGCTGTTCTGCCCGCCGCTACAGACTTCCCCTACACCATCCGCGTTGTCTCTGAGATTACCGAGTCGAACGGCTCCTCCTCCATGGCCTCGGTCTGTGGTGGGTCGCTGTCGATGATGGATGCGGGTGTGCCGCTCAAATCGGCCGTGGCCGGTGTGGCCATGGGCTTGATCCTTGAAGAAGATGGCGAATACGCGGTCCTGACGGACATCCTTGGTGACGAAGATCACCTTGGCGACATGGACTTCAAGGTCGCCGGTACTGAGGCTGGCATCACCTCGTTGCAGATGGACATCAAGGTGGCTGGCATCACGCCCGAGATCATGAAAAAGGCCCTCGCCCAAGCGAAAGAAGGCCGCCTTCACATCCTCGGCGAAATGGCGAGCGCTCTGACCGAAGCGGGTGATTTCAGTGTTCACGCCCCCCGTATCGAAACCATGACGGTTCCGCAGGATAAAATCCGCGAAGTCATCGGTTCGGGTGGTAAGGTGATCCGCGAGATCGTGGAAACCTCGGGGGCCAAGGTCGACATCAATGATGATGGTATCATCAAGATCGCCAGCCCGAACAACGAGTCGATCCAGAAGGCTTATGACATGATCCATTCGATCGTGGCCGAGCCCGAGGAAGGCGCGATTTACAAAGGCAAGGTCGTCAAGATCGTCGACTTTGGCGCCTTCGTGAATTTCTTTGGCAAGCGCGACGGTCTGGTCCACGTAAGCCAGATCGAAAACCGTCGCCTGAACCATCCCTCGGATGTGCTCAAGGAAGGTCAGGAAGTCTGGGTAAAACTGCTGGGCTTCGATGATCGCGGCAAGGTGCGCCTGTCGATGAAGGTCGTTGACCAAGAGACTGGCGAAGAAGCCAAGAAAGAAGAGAACGCTGACGACTAATCGTTCGCGCCTCCCGTCTATAAAAGGCCCTGGCATTTGCCGGGGCCTTTTTTTCGTCGGTTCAAAGCCCGATCCCTTTGAAGGGGGTAACGCGGCAAGGTTTTTCCCCGTTTGGGTCAGCGCGAAACCTGCCATAGATGCTCAACACATGTAGCTAGGGGTAACGAGTGCAGACGTAACGAGTTGTTAGTGTTTTGCGTGCAGCGTGTGATTAACCCGGCGTGCCATCACTCACGATAAATCGCCGAGGGGCTTTGGCAGCTTTGCCAAGGCCCCATTTACTTTCGCGGCGGTCACGTCAAAGTGGAAGGGCAGTTGTCTTGAAGACGGTCCGCAAGGCAAAACTGGATTGCATCTTGGCAACGCTTGGCAAACGCGTCAGGTATTGCCGATGAATACGTGCGAAACCCTCGGTGTTCTCGGCCACGACTTTCAGGATA
>DATFKJ010000083.1:0-4071 GCA_035268705.1 Roseovarius sp.
TGACCCAAGGCGACATCCGCGCCATTCAGCTGGCCAAATCGGCGCTTTACGCGGGCGCGCGTCTGCTGATGGATGAACGCGGCGTCGACAAGGTGGATCGCGTTGTTCTGGCCGGGGCTTTCGGCGCGCATATCAGCCCCAAGCACGCCATGGTGCTGGGCATGATCCCCGATGTGCCGCTTGAAAAGGTGACAAGCGCCGGCAACGCCGCAGGTACCGGCGCGCGCATCGCCCTGTGCAATGTGGCCGCCCGGGTTGAGATCGAGCGCGTGGTGCGCGAGATCACCAAGGTCGAAACCGCGATCGAGCCGAAGTTTCAGGATCACTTCGTGGCCGCGAACGCCATCCCGCATAAAACCGACCCGTTCCCTGAACTGTCGAAAATCGCGCCGCTGCCCAATGTCAGCTTCAACACCGGTGGCGATAGTGGCGAAGACGGGGGGCGCCGCAGACGCAGGCGGCGGGGATGAAGGCTTGGGCGGACCCGGCCAAGGGCTTACCCGTTACGTATTAGACCCCCAGAAACAACGGTCAAAATCGACATATTTCAGCATGTCTTCGGTTTGCCCCACCGGCACAAGCCGCGAACAGCCTTCAAAGGCATCGGCGCTTTCAAAGACCTGCACCATGCCGGTTTCGCTTGCCGGTGCGGTGATGCACAAGCGCTGCCCCGGGGCAAGGGTGGCGGTGCGCCGATCAGCACCACTCGCTTCGACCGCGAAGAAATGGGAATGGCTGTTCAGGTTGCGCACGCAAAGCGCGGTTGCTTCGGTTTCAATCGGCACGGCGTCCGGCACGGCTTGAGCGGCGGTGGCGTCGTCATCGGACGAAAAGCTGGCCAAATAGGCGATCACATCGCGGCGGTCCTGTTCATCCTTCAAGCGGAAGCGCATCTTGGCCCGCGCTTTGGGGTCATCAAGGTAGGAGCGTAGGAAATCTTGCGGCCCGGCGAGATAGGCAAAAAGTGTGTCGTCATCCCAAATCAGCCCAGCCTCGCCAGCGTCCACCACCGAGGTGCCATAGCGATAGCCCTCGTAGGTTCCCGCAGGTCTGCCGACAACGCCGGTCAAGACCGGCCCAACGCGGTTTTTCGCATCATCGCCGACCATGTGGCAGGCCTTGCATTTGTTGAAGATTTTTTCGCCGGCCTCCGCGTTCTGCGCGAAAGCGGCAGGGCTGGGCAGGATAAGCAACGCGGCAATGATAACACGGAACATGCGGATCTCCTTATTTTGGCTATCATCGTGAGGAGTGCGACGTTTCGTCAACCACGAAGCCATCTCGGCGTCACACATCAGCGTGAGCGCATTGTGACCCTGTGCGAGCGGTCTGCGATGTAGGGTGGTCCAAGGATCACAGAGATTGGGAGGATATTTTATGAAAACCGTATTGATCACCGCACTTGCCGCAACCGGCCTTGCCGGGGCCGTCATGGCACAGGACGCGCCCTTCGGGACCGATGCCGATGCCGCCTATGCCGAACAGGTCTGGACCGCGATGGAGGAGATGAACCTTGCCGGTGACGGCATGATGCGGACTTTCCCCTACGAAGGCGTGGCCCCGCACGGCATGATGCTTGAAACGCTCTACACCAAGGCCAGCGTCGACGGACACACCGGCGATTTGATTGTTAAGCGTAACTATGGGCCTGAGGGCGTCAGCATAGATGCCGTTCTTTCCGACCCAGACAAGCACCTTGGTGCGGTCACGGTGATGTTCCGGCGCGAAGCGGGCTATGATGCCGACAATGCCGATTGGTTCTGGGTGAAATATCTCCCCGATGGCTCTTTGGATAAGAACCCCAAGGGGATGCGCCTTGCCGGAAAGGTGGCAAAAGGGGCCGATCAGGGCTGTATCGCCTGTCATGCGGGGGCCGGTGCGGACATGGTATTTACCTCGGATCACCTTGGCGCAATGGAAAACTGATATTGCCATTCGGTTGATCTTGGCACGGCGCGTGTCATGGTTGTCATGACCTGCGCCTTGCCTCTTGACCTCTCCGCCCGGAATGCCTAGCTACGGCGTCGCGTGCGGGTATGGTGAAAAGGTATCACGCGAGCTTCCCAAGCTTAAGTTACGGGTTCGATTCCCGTTACCCGCTCCAAGGCTTTCTCGACAATTCGATTTTGGGGCTCTGCCCCGTCGCCCTTTGGGCGACTCCCCGGGATATTTTTGAACAGAAGAAGGGGCCAGGGCGGCTTGAGGGGTTTGCACTCTTCCTCTAGGTGTTTGGGGGAAGGCTGGAGTGTGACATGGCATTTACCATTGCGATCGACGGACCCGCGGCGGCGGGCAAGGGCACGGTTTCCAAGGCGGTGGCCGCGCATTTCGGTTTTGCGCATCTCGATACCGGGCTTTTGTACCGTGCCACGGGGCGGCGGACGCTGGATGGTACCGATCCTGTCGAGGCGGCCAAGTCTCTTCAAGCAGAGGATTTGAAGGCGGGTGATTTGCGAACGCCCGAGGTGGCGCAGGCGGCCTCCCGCGTAGCGGCTGACCCAGACGTACGGCAGGCCTTGGTGGATTTTCAACGCGCCTTTGCCCGGCGCGCGGGCGGTGCGGTTCTGGACGGGCGCGACATCGGCACGGTGATCTGCCCCGAGGCCGAGGTGAAACTTTTTGTCACCGCCTCCGATGACATCCGGGCCGAGCGACGGTTCAAGGAACTGACCGAGAGCGGCCATGAGGTGAGCTATGACGAGGTGCTGGCAGACCTGCGCGCCCGCGACGAACGCGACAGCGCCCGCGCCGCGGCCCCATTGAAGCCCTCCGAGGATGCCGTGCAACTTGATACATCGCGGATGAGCATCGAGGAGGCCGTGGCGGCGGCGATTGCAGAGGTGGCTGCGCGGCAGGGGTGATTCCGGCGGAGCGTTGCCAGATCGCGCAGCGAGTCCCAAAAGGCTTGCACTCAAGGGGCCGAGACGCTAAACGCCCTCTGTCGACAAGGTGGAAAAACCGCCACAGACCGAAGAGATCGAGCAGGGTCGGGCTACCGGCCCTCTTTGTCTTGTGGTTCGCCGCGTCGATAAAGCCGCTCTTCTTCGGACGAGCAAAACAGTCCTGCCCTCAAGTAGCGAAGCGGTAGGGCTTTCATCAAAGACCGGCGGAGACAACCGCGCGGCCCGTAAAATGCACTTGTAAAGGAAAACGACGCCACATGGCTCAGAACGCATCAATGGAGGAATTCGAGGCCCTCCTTAACGAAAGCCTCGAAATGGACACGCCCAACGAGGGCTCTGTTGTCAAAGGCAAGGTCATCGCGATCGAAGCGGGCCAAGCCATCATCGACGTCGGCTACAAAATGGAAGGCCGTGTCGAACTCAAGGAATTCGCAAACCCCGGTGAAGCGCCCGAAATCGAAGTCGGCGACGAAGTCGAGGTTTACCTGCGCGCGGCGGAAAACGCCCGTGGCGAAGCCGTCATTTCGCGCGAAATGGCCCGCCGCGAGGAAGCCTGGGATCGTCTGGAAAAAGCCTATGCCGACGACCAGCGCGTCGAAGGCGCGATCTTTGGCCGTGTCAAAGGCGGCTTCACCGTCGATCTGGGCGGTGCCGTGGCCTTCTTGCCCGGCTCACAGGTTGACGTGCGCCCGGTGCGCGACGCAGGCCCCCTGATGGGTCTCAAGCAGCCCTTCCAGATCCTCAAGATGGACCGTCGCCGTGGCAACATCGTCGTCTCGCGCCGCGCGATCCTCGAAGAAAGCCGCGCCGAACAGCGCGCCGAGGTCATCGCCAAGCTGGCCGAAGGGGACA
The DNA here is from genome assembly GCA_035268705.1 of Roseovarius sp. GTDB lineage: Bacteria > Pseudomonadota > Alphaproteobacteria > Rhodobacterales > Rhodobacteraceae > Roseovarius. The sequence goes on from DATFKJ010000083.1 coordinate 3,756, forward strand.
CCGTGGAAGGCGTCGTCAAGAACATCACCGAATACGGGGCCTTCGTGGACCTTGGCGGTGTCGACGGCCTGCTGCACGTCACCGACATGGCATGGCGCCGTGTGAACCACCCGTCGGAGATCCTGTCGATTGGCGAAACTGTCAACGTGCAGGTCATCAAGATCAACAAGGAAACCCACCGCATCAGCCTGGGCATGAAGCAGCTTCAGGAAGATCCTTGGGATCTGGTCGCTGCCAAGTACCCGCTCAGCTCGGTGCATACGGGCCGCGTGACCAACATCACCGACTACGGTGCCTTTGTTGAGCTGGAGCCGGG
>DATFKJ010000084.1:0-3468 GCA_035268705.1 Roseovarius sp.
ATTAATTCGGGGAAAGCATGAACAGCCTGTTCCGTCCACTCGAACTGCCCAACGGCACGATCCTGAAGAACCGTTTGGTCAAGTCCGCGATGTCCGATACCTTGGGCGATGGCTGGGGCAACCCGACGCCAGAGCAAGGGCGGCTCTACGAGACATGGGACCGCGGAGACGTCGCTGTTTCCGTAATCGGTGAGGTTCAGGGGGATCCGCGCACGATCGAACATCCTGGAAACCTGGTCCTCGACCCGCAATCCGACTTCGACGCATTTCGCGCCCTCGCTCAACAGGGTCAGGCAAATGGCGCAGCCCTTTGGATGCAGCTTGGGCACGCCGGAGCGCTGACGCCGGATTGGTTGGGCATGCCCAAAGGGCCAAGCCCCTTGAACCTCAATGGCCTGAGATGCGATGCACTCTCTCCATCCGAGATTTCTGCCCTGCCGGACCATTTCGCTCGAACCGCCCGCCTCGCTTCCGACCTTGGCTTTGGTGGCGTCCAAATCCACGCCGCGCATGGCTTCCTGTTGAGCCAGTTCCTGTCTCCGCTGTTCAATCGTCGGCAAGACGGGTACGGCGGCAGCGCGACGAACAGAATGCGCCTTGTCATCGAAACCGTCGAAGCCGTGCGCGCTCAGGTGCCCAAAGAGCTCTGTGTCTCGATCAAGCTCAATGCAACTGACCAGATCACCGGCGGCCTGACGCAGGACGGCGCGCGCGAGGTGGTCGCGGCGCTCGATGGACGCGGGCTGGACCTGATGGAATTCAGCGGAGGCACTTACTTTCCCGGCGCCCCGGCCTCGTCGGATGCAGTATCTAGCGGACCCTATTTCATCGAATTCGCTAAAACGGCCCGGCAACTGACCACAGTGCCACTCATGGCAACGGGAGGCTTCAAGTCCCGTATGCAGGCCGACGCCGCCATCCGCTCGGGAGCGACAGACCTGATCGGGCTTGCACGGGCGCTCGTGCTGGACCCGGCCTTGCCGACGACATGGAGGACCCAAGGCCACGACCCTCTTTTCCCCCGGTTCGCGGAGGCGCTTCCGGGCGGAGTCACCGCTTGGTACACGCAAAGACTGCAGGCGATCGCACTGGCAGACGGGAGCAAGACCGACGTTTCGCTCGCCGACGCCGTCAACGCGCTCGCCGACCGTACTGAACGGCAAAAACAGAGTCTTTCCAAGCGCCTCGCCCAACAGGCCACCTTTCCCTGACAGCCCGCGGACGAGGTCTTCTCGCCCGCATTTTTAGGCATGGCAAGCCTTGCGGCCTTCCCCACCGACCGTTTCGCTATACCTACGCAAGTGGTCGTTGAAGTACTGCAAGCGCCGCTGCGCACAACAGGATGCCTCCAGCGACGATGACACCCGTATCGACCGTGCCGGTCACGTCGGCAATCGCTCCTGCTGCCACGGGCCCGACCGTCTGGCCAATGGCAAATATGAGTGTGAACAGGCTGACCGATTTTCCCCACAAGACCTGTGGCAAGTTCTTGCGCCCGAAACTCGTCACGGCTCCCGGACCTATGAAGACCGCCAATCCAAACAGTAGCGCCGATAGCGCGAAGCCCACAACACATGGCACGACCCATGGCAGCAGCGTGGCGACTCCCGTGACGGCGCAGGCAAGCGCGAGCGGCACCCCGGAAGCCCATCTCGCCAGAACCGGACGCCACAGGAACGGGGAAAGTATGATGCCAATTCCGATGATCACCCATCCGCCAGAGATCGCAGCTGCGCTCAGGCCAGCGTCCCGAACCGATGCGACAATGAAGGTCAGGTAAACGATGTATCCTGTCGCGAACAAGCCGTAGCCAAGCAGCGCAAAGCCCATTTTCGCGACCGGCAGGGCCGCGTCATCAATGCTGGTCTTTTGATACACCTCTGTCTGCCCGGCTGCCCAAATCGAAAAGGGAGCCAGAACCAAACTGGCCGCACCAAGCCCGATCCATGCCTCTGGCCAGAACGGCGCCCCATGCCGAGCGAACAGCAAAGGCAGCAATGCTCCGCTGAGGATCATGCCCAGACCCGCTCCTCCGAAATATCCCGCGATGGCCAGTGCATTTCGTCTCGCATCGTCAGGAAACAAGGAGGCCGCCATGGTGCCGCCAGCGATGAAGACAGGCGCGCCCGCCACACCTGCAAGGATGCGCCAGAAAGACAGATAAAGGAAACCATCGCCAAAGCCGCACATGAGAAGGCTTAGGGCCGTTACGACGAGGCCAACGCTGAACAGCCACTTGGCAGGAACGCGCCCGATAGCCGCGAATGTCAGCACTGCCCCGCCAATGTATCCAAGGGCGTTGGCCGTGTTGATCCAGCCGGACTGCGTGTAGGTCCAGTTCAGGTCGCTTTGCATTGCCGGCAGTATCAGACCATAGGCGAACCGCGCGAACGCATTGCTGACCGTCACGCCAAGCGCCAAACCGATCACGATCCACCAATCTCGGCCGGACGTCATTGCGCTGCCGAGCGCATCAAGGTTCGGGCGGCCTCCCGCGCCAAGTCAATTGGCTTATCGGACTGGTGTACGTAGGTGCCGACGATGCCACCATCCCAAAGTACGGCGATCTGGTCCGCAAGGACATCAGGATCTGAGAAGACACCTTCACCTAGCTGAGCCCGGATATTGGCCCTGATCCAAGCTTTGTGCTGCTGTGCCAAGGCGTGCAGCACGCTGTCAGGCGCGGCGGCCTCTATCGCAAGATTGATGAAGGCGCACCCCCGGAAGCCCTTTTGCGAGGCGACATCCTCCGCGACAAGGAACAGCGCCAGGACGCGCTCGAACGGTCCTTCGAGATCTTCTTGCGTCGCCTGAATGGCGATCCGCCGGAGTTCGGCCTCCCTATCGAAAACCGCAAGAATGAGGTCATCCTTGGACGCAAAGTTGTTGTATAGCGTCATGCGCGCCACATCAGCTTCTGCGGTGATCTTGTTGATCCCGGTTTGCGGGAAACCCTTACTGAGAAACAGTGCTCTTGCGGTTTCGATGAGACGATCTTTGGTTGGCCTTGGCACAAAATTAGACATATCGGTCTATATAATAGTTTTCTGAGGCTCTGTCCATTTCTAGGTCCAAGAACCCGGATCGGTTTGGAGCTTTTTGCAGGAAGCGCAGACATCGTGTCGAAAGGCATCTGGCCGTCCGACACATAGCAAAGAGGTCTTTTGCAACGGAACCCAGCATTGGACGCTGATGTACAAACTAAACTGCGCCAAAGTACCAAGATGTCCGCGACGCGGTGCGAAATCACGCGATCAGAACGTGAACATGAGCTGCACACGACGCACCACAATCGGTTGAAATTAGGTCACAATCCCCGCCATTCATCAATGGGCTGATTTGCCCAGCAAGTACGGCCCGCCAACGACAGTCTACAACCGCTTCAATCGCTGAAATTACGCAGGCCACCGTGACCGGATCATGGACGCGATCGCCGACGCACTGATCTGGTCCCAACTGAATGAAAAT
>DATFKJ010000085.1:0-6934 GCA_035268705.1 Roseovarius sp.
ACTATACCGAAACCCTCGCCCGGATCGACGCCAACACCAACGGCATCGGCGTGTTCGGTCTGGCCTTCTACGAGAACAACACCGACAAGCTGAAGGTCGCCACCATGTCGGGCGTGTCGCCTTCGACCGAAACCATCGCCACGGGCGAGTATCCGGTTTCGCGCCCGCTGTTCTTCTACGTGAAGAAAGCCCACATCGGCGTGATCCCCGGCCTGAAGGAATACGCTCAGTTCTTCACCGCTGACGAGATTGCAGGCCCCGGTGGTCCTCTGTCGAACTACGGCTTGGTTGCTGATCCGGAACTGGCCAAGACCCAAGCCAAAATCGCTGACGAAGTGACCATGGGCGAAGGCATGTAATCGTACTGATTACGGTCAGGGGGCGGCATATTCCGCCGCCCCCTTTTTCCTTTTTGGACCTTTTGAACATCACAAAACATCGGGGGGCACATGCCACTGTTTTGGCTTATCATGATCGTGCTGGCGATTGCCACGGCGGGCTTCATGTTCGGGCGGCAACGCAGCTTGGCCAGTGCGGGCGGCGATAACCGCAAGCTGCACTCCTTGCCCTCTTATTACGGCTGGAACGTCGCGCTGAAGGCGGCTGTGCCGGCGTTCATGCTGATCATCGTCTGGCTATTGGTACAGCCGCTTTATGTCGGCTCAACCGTGGCAGCGATGATCCCCGATCACGCGATCCCCGAAAACGCCTCACGCGGGCTGGTCATGGCCGAGGTACGCCGCACCGCCGATGGCCTTGATAACGCCGTGGCCGAAGGCCTGATGACTGAACGCTTTGCCTCGGATGCACGCGCCGACATCACCGATGTCACCCAACGCCTCAAGGAGGCGGGCCAGATCGTTACCTCCGAAGTCACCCAACCGATCCTGAATGCGGCACAACGGTTCCGAGTAATGGATGCGGCGGGCAACCTTTACATGGCCATCACCGCGCTGGTGCTGGCCGCTCTGGGCGCGCTTTGGGGCCTCAAGGAGGCGCATTTCGATTTCCGCGCCCGCAACACGGTGGAACAAAGTATTCGGGCCTTGCTGGTGGCGGCCGCCTCCATCGCCATTCTGACCACCGTGGGCATCGTTCTCAGCCTTGTCTTCAACACCATCGAGTTCTTCCGCCTTTACCCGGCATGGGATTTCTTCACCGGCACAAGCTGGGCGCCCAGCTTCTCGGGCCGGGGTGGTAGCTCGGACTTGGGCGTTCTGCCGCTTCTCTGGGGTACCTTCTATATCTCCATCGTGGCGCTGGCCGTAGCCGTGCCTATTGGTCTCTTCTCCGCCGTGTACCTGTCAGAATATGCCAGCGTCCGGGTCCGCGCCTTTGCCAAGCCGATGCTTGAGGTCTTGGCCGGTATTCCCACCATCGTTTATGGTCTCTTCGCGCTACTGACGGTTGGTCCGCTGCTGGTGTCGATCTTTGGCCGTGATGGCTTGGGCTGGATGCAGGCGGGCACCGCGGTGATGACCGCGGGTCTTGTCATGGGCATCATGCTGATCCCCTTCGTAAGCTCTCTGTCAGACGACATCATCAACGCCGTGCCACAGGCCATGCGCGACGGCTCTTATGGACTGGGTGCCACCAAGTCGGAAACCATCCGGCAGGTGGTTTTGCCCGCCGCCCTTCCGGGCATCGTGGGCGCGATCCTTCTGGCCGCTTCACGTGCCATCGGCGAAACCATGATCGTGGTACTCGGGGCAGGGGCCGCTGCCAAACTATCGCTCAATCCGTTCGAGGCCATGACCACCGTCACCGCCAAGATCGTGTCACAGCTTACAGGCGACGCCGATTTCGCCTCGCCCGAGGCGCTTGTTGCCTTCGCCCTTGGCATGACCCTTTTCGTCATCACCTTGGGCCTTAACGTCCTCGCCCTTTACATCGTGCGCAAATACCGGGAGCAGTACGAATGACCGACGCATCGCTCAACTCTTCGGACGCCCCGCGCAAAGGGTCGCTCCATGTGCAGGACGCGCAAACCACGCGCCGCAACCGCGCCGAGGCCCGCTTCAAGGGCTATGGCATCGCCGCGATCCTCGTGGGCCTCTTCTTCCTCGTGGTGCTCGCGGTCTCCATCGTCCGCTCGGGCGCGCCCGCCTTCACCCGCACCGTGGTGGATGTGGATTTCACCCTCAGCGCCGCGCAACTGCAAGACGCCGAAAGCCAGCTTTTCAAGACCAAGGCCTATCAAACCGCTTTCATCGACGCGCTGAAGGGACAGCTTGATGAGCGCGGTATGCAGGTCGAGTTCGACAACACCGCCATCGAACGCCTGCTGGGCAAGATCGGTGGCGATCTGCGGACCTTCTACAAGGAAAATCCCGATCAAGTGGGGCAGGTGGTGTCTTTCCAATTGCCCGCTTCCTCGCGCGTGGATCGTTACCTCAACGGCGACCTCACCCGCGATGACATCGAAGACAGCCGTTTCCTGATGAAAACCGACCTTGATCTTGTCGATGCCCTGCAAGAGGCCGGAATCATCCGTGGCGCTTTCAACTGGACCTTCATCACCGGCACCGACACCGGTGTGGACAACCCGGGCGGGGCAGGGCTTGGCGCCTCGGTCATCGGCTCGTTCTTCATGATGCTGGTGGTGCTGGCCCTGTCGCTGCCCATCGGCGTTGCCGCCTCGATCTACCTTGAGGAATTCGCGCCGCAAAACAAGTTCACCGACTTGATCGAGGTGAATATCTCCAACCTCGCCGCCGTGCCGTCGATTGTCTTTGGTATCCTTGGCCTCGCGGTGTTCATCCAGTTCATGCACCTGCCGCAATCGGCGCCGCTTGTTGGTGGCCTCGTGCTCACACTGATGACCCTGCCAACGATCATCATTTCGACCCGCGCCTCGCTCAAATCCGTGCCACCCTCGATCCGCGATGCAGCCCTTGGCGTGGGGGCCTCGAAAATGCAGGCGGTGTTCCACCACGTCCTGCCGCTCGCCATGCCCGGTATCCTGACCGGCACTATCATCGGCCTGGCCCAGGCGCTTGGCGAAACCGCCCCCTTGCTGCTCATTGGCATGGTCGGCTTCGTCGCCCGTGGCTATCCCGACGGCGTCATGGCCGGCTTCACCGAGGCCAACTCCGCCATGCCGGCCCAGATCTACACATGGGCTGCCCGCGCCGACGCCAGCTTCTACGAGAAAGCCTGGGGCGGGATCATCATCCTGCTGGCCTTCCTGCTCACCATGAATATCATCGCCATCATCCTGCGCCGCCGCTTCGAGCGCCGCTGGTAATCCGAGGGACCACCCCCATGTACGACGCACCCAACCTGGAGAGAACCGTGGCCAAAGACGACATCAAATTCGCCGCCCGCAAGGTGCAGGTCTACTACGGCGACACCCACGCCATCAAAGACGTGGACGTCGACATCGAGGACAAGACCGTCACCGCCTTCATCGGCCCCTCGGGCTGCGGCAAATCCACGTTCCTGCGCTGCCTCAACCGGATGAACGACACCATCGACATCTGCCGCGTCGAGGGTGACATCCAACTCGACGGTGAAGACATCTACGACAAGCGCGTTGACCCGGTGCAACTGCGCGCCAAGGTGGGCATGGTGTTCCAGAAACCCAATCCCTTCCCCAAGTCGATCTACGACAACGTCGCCTACGGCCCCAAGATCCACGGTATGGCGAAGAACAAGGCCGAACTGGACGATATCGTCGAAAAGGCCCTGCGCCGCGGCGCCATCTGGGACGAGGTGAAAGACCGCCTCGATGCCCCCGGCACCGGCCTCTCGGGCGGTCAGCAACAGCGGCTTTGCATCGCCCGCGCCGTGGCCACCGAACCCGAAGTGTTGCTGATGGACGAACCCTGCTCGGCGCTCGACCCGATCGCCACCGCGCAGGTCGAGGAACTGATCGACGAGTTGCGCCAGAACTACTCGGTCGTGATCGTCACCCACTCCATGCAACAGGCCGCCCGCGTCAGTCAGAAAACCGCGTTCTTCCACCTCGGCAACCTCGTCGAATTCGGCGAGACAGGCCATATTTTCACCAACCCCGAGGATGAGCGCACCGAAAGCTACATCACCGGCCGGATCGGCTAAGGATACTTGAGATGAGCAACGACCAACATATCGCCTCCGCTTTCGACCGCGACCTCGAAACCATTCAGGCCCAGATCATGAAAATGGGCGGACTGGTCGAAGAGGCGATCCTGAACGCCGCCAAATCACTTAAATCCCGCGACGAGGAGCTGGCCGAGGACGTGCGCAACCGCGACCGCGCCATCGACCTTCTCGAAGAGCAGATCAACGAAGAAGCCGCCCGCGTCATCGCCCTGCGCGCGCCCACCGCGATCGACCTGCGCCTGATCCTGTCGGTGATCAAGATCTCCGGCAATCTCGAACGCATCGGCGACTACGCCAAGAACATGGCCAAACGCACCACGGTTCTCTCTGGTATGCCGCAAATCAACGGCTCCACCGCCGCCCTGCGCCGCATGGCCCGCGAAGTCGAACGCATGTTGCGCGACGTGCTCGATGCCTACATCCAACGCGATTCTGATCTGGCACAGGACGTGATGCACCGCGACCACGATGTCGACCAGATGTACAATGCGCTCTTTCGCGAATTCATCACGTTCATGATGGAAGATCCGCGCAACATCACCCCCTGCATGCACCTGCACTTCATCGCCAAGAATACCGAGCGGATGGGCGATCACGTCACCTCCATCGCCGAACAGGTGATCTACCTTGTCACCGGGGAAATGCCCGAAGATCCGCGTCCCAAAAGCGATAACACCTCTTTCAACCCGGAATACTCCGAACCCAAGGCGTAATTCTCAGGAAGCCCAAGCATGTCCTCCGATCACCCCACCGTCCTACTTGTCGAGGATGAACCGGCCCAACGCGAAGTGCTGGCCTATAACCTCGAAGCCGAAGGGTTCCGCGTTGCCCGCGCGGAAAACGGCGAAGAAGCCTTGATGCTCGTCGAGGAAGGCGCGCCCGACCTGATCGTACTCGACTGGATGCTGCCCAATGTCTCTGGCATCGAGGTCTGCCGCCAGCTTAAGACCCGGTCCGATACGCGCGGCGTGCCGATCATCATGCTGTCGGCCCGCTCCGAAGAGGTCGACCGCGTGCGCGGCTTGGAAACCGGGGCCGACGACTACGTGGTCAAGCCCTATTCCGTGGTCGAACTCATGGCCCGCGTCCGCGCCCAACTGCGCCGCTCCCGTCCCAGCACCGTGGGCGAGCGTCTGGAATACCAGGATATCGTCCTCGACTCCGAAACCCACCGCGTCACCCGCGACGGCAAGGATCTCAAGCTCGGGCCCACCGAATTCCGCCTGCTGTCGACCTTCATGGAAAAGCCCGGCCGGGTCTGGAGCCGCGAACAACTGCTTGATCGGGTCTGGGGGCGCGACATCTATGTCGACACCCGCACCGTTGATGTCCACATCGGCCGCCTGCGCAAAGCGCTCAGCAAACACGGCGGCGGCGATCCGTTGCGCACGGTTCGCGGCGCGGGGTATGCCTTGGGCTGAAAGAATATACAGACAGAACGCGAACATTGAGAGTTTGTACAAAACTCCAGCCGTGAACGTACAATTTGTACAAAAGTCTGCGGCCAAGGTCCGCATGCCCAAACCGCATAAAGACTCGCGCGCTTATATGAATTTTTCCAAAACAACAACGTCGCGCTTATTCGCCCCGTGGGATTATGGGTATTTTTACCAAGAAAAAGCCGGGCATTTTCATCTTTCCCTAAATACTCTGGGATTGAGGACCGAACGGGCGGAGCCCCGGGAAAGGCCAATAGGGCGACGGGGGAAAAGCCCCAATTTCAAAGTTTTACCGGGGCAGGGGGTCCTCATCCTCGGTCTGTGTCGCCAGCCAATCGCGAAACTTGGTCAGCGCCGCATCGCGGGATTTCTCCACCGGCCAGACAAGGTGATAGGCCCCGGGGCTTTCCGTGGCCCCGCCCCATGCCCGCACCAGTCGGCCCGTGGCCAAATCTTGCTCGGCCAGATAATCAGGCAAAAGCGCCACGCCAAGCCCGTGCAGCGCCGCCTGCGTGATGGTGGAAAACTGATCATAAATCGTCCCGGTCACCTGCACGCCTTCGATGCCATGGGCAGCAAACCACGCCGGCCACGCCTCGGGCCGGGTTTCGATATGTAAAAGCGGCAGGCGCAGCAGGTCTTTCGGTTCTCCGGGGGTCGTGTCACGCCGTATCTCGGGCGCACAGACGGCCACCACCGCCTCGGATTTCAGGCGCATCGCCTGCGTTCCGGGCCAATCCGCCTGACCAAAATGTATAGCCGCATCAAAGCTTTCCGAGGCAAAGTTAAACGGTTTCAGGCGGGTGGACAGGTTGATCGTCACCTCGGGATGGCGGCGCGCGAAATCGGCCAGACGCGGCACCAGCCAGCGCATCCCGAAGGTGGGCAAGATGGCCAGATCAAGGCTCCCGCCGGCCGGGTTCACCGTCAGTTTCATCGAGGCCTGCGAAATCTTTTGCAACGCGCCGCGCACGTCGGCGGCGTAATCGCGCGCGTCCGGGGTCAGCCACATGCGCCGCCCTTCGCGGACGATCATCTCCACGCCCAATTGGCTTTCCAGCGTCTGCAACTGGCGGCTCACCGCGCTTTGGCTCAGGTTCAGCTCTTCGGCCACCGCCGTGGCGCTGCCCAAGCGGTCCAGCGCCTCCAGTGCGCGCAGGCCTGTTGTCGAGGGCAAGAAACGTCGGGCAGGGGCCATATATGCAGTTTCCTCATGAGTGAATGCAGAATTGGCGTTATTTATTAGCAGAAAGTTAAGGTATCGTACAGAAAACACGCATTTTTCGCATAAGGAGCGCAGAAAATGAGCCTCGACGCCCCGAAACTCGCCCCCAAGGACAAGCCAGACCTCGGCTCCTTCGATTGGGCCGATCCGTTTTACCTTGAAAATCAACTGCTTGAAGAAGAGC
>DATFKJ010000086.1:0-2322 GCA_035268705.1 Roseovarius sp.
AAAGCAGGATATGAAGATAACCTGACTGTTCCCCTGTTTGCCTCCGACGTATACTCAGGCGGTCTTGACGGCGCCGTGCTTTACCAAGCGAATGCGAAACAAGCTGGCATCGACATTAAAGTCGAGCGGTTACCCAAGGATGGGTATTGGTCAGAAGTGCCGCTGAAAAAGCCTTGGCACGTTAGCAGCTTGGCAGGCCGCGCCACCATCGACTGGGTGATGTCGGTGTCCTACGCCGCTGATGCAGCATGGAATGACACAACATGGGCAAATGAGCGTTTCAACAAGCTGCTTGTGGAAGCCAGGGCAGAGTTTGACGAGGCGAAACGCTCCGAAATGTATTTCGAAATGCAGCAGCTTGTTCGCGATGACTGTCCAACCGTCATTCCGGCCTTTGCAAATTTCATTGCTTGCACAACGGACAAAATCGGCACGCCAGAGAAAATCGCCTCAAACTCTCAGCTGGACGGGCTGAAAAATACCGAACGGTGGTGGTTTGCTTAAAGCGTTTCGCGAAAAACCTGAATCGCAGATTTTCGCGAAACGCCGTGCTCCGCTCATTCGTTGCACGCGTTTCGCCTTTAGCTGATATCTCAGGTTAAAGGCGAAACGCTTTAGACCGTAAAATGTTGAAACTAAAACACTCTTGTCCGGCGGCAGCGTCCATAGGCAGAGTTGGAGGCTTTTGAACAAACTCCGCCGGGCAAGAACATTTCTGTCGTTTGAATTTTTTTGCAGATTGCTGCTAGGAAGAATGACGCAGCCAATCGCGCATGTGCAGCAAATGGCTGTTTCGTGCCGCATCTTATCAGGTCGTGACCCGCGCTGCGAAGTTCGGCTATCGCATATTGACGCCTAGGGCCTTGGGTCCGCTCCGGGGCTGACAGCCGTCATTTCCCCCAAACGTACGCCCCCCACGTACGTTTCGTACAAAAGGCACCGCACGCCCTTCTAACCTTCCGGGCCTCCGGTCAAAAACACCGACGCGATACCGCAGAGATACTGACGCGGTGCAGACAGCGGTTTTCCCGGTTAACCCAAGGGCTTGGACCTGATTCGCGCGGCCCGGCCAAGGCCCCATTGGGCCACCGCGCGAAACAACGCCCCTGCCGGCTACCTCGCCACTTGCTTGCCTTGGGCGGCCCATATGGCGCCGCGGCGGATCATCTCGGTGACTTGCGGCACCTTGAGGTCGTCCAACTCATGCCCGATCGAGCAATAGAACACCCGCCCCTTGTCCCAACGGCGTGTCCAGGTGACGGGGATCACCGTCCCCTCGATCCACCAAAGGTGATCGCCCGAGAATGTCGTCGTAGCCAGCACGTTGTTGGACGGGTCCGTGAGCATGTAATATTGCTCGGTCTTCAGGCGGAAGCTCTTGATACCTTCGACAAGCGGATGATCCGGTTGGCAGATGGTCACATCGTAGTCAATGTAGTCTTCCTTGGGTTGAAGGTTGTCAGGCCACCCCGGCGGGTGCGCCACGAACTGCCCGCCGATCAGGAAGTGATAGGTTGGCCGGTCCCGGAAGGCGTCGCCCATATGCCCGTGCCATCCCGCAAGGCCACACCCATCACCAATGAGTTTCAGCAGGCCATCCTCCTGTGGCTTGGTCATGTTGCCGAACTCTTCCTTGTGGCCTGAACGCGCCGAGGACCAGATCGGGGTGATCAGATCGACATCGGCCATGTCCTCGGGACGCTCCAGCGGTTCAAGCGTGTCATGAACCACGACCTCAAAGCCATTCGCTTCGAGCAGATCGCGATACCAATCGGCGAAATCCATCGGGGCGTGGCCTTCCCAGCCCCCAACAAAAAGTACGGCTTTCATGTCTTGTTATCTCTCATGTAATTCAGGATCGACGCCATGTCGCGGGCGCCATACCCCTCGGCCTCGGCCTGTTTCAGCGTGTCCAAAGTCATCTGGCCCTGCGGCATACCGGTGCCCAGCTTGCGGGCCAGATCGGCGGTGACTTCCATATCCTTGCGCGCCAGCGCCACGGTAAAGGTCACGTCATGGCCCGCCTCATCAAGGTAAAGCGGGCGGCGGTATTTCAGCATCGGCGCACAGGCCGCGCTGGCCTCTATGACGTCAAAGGCGGCGGCCGGGGCGATGCCCGATGCCTCGGCCAACGTCATCGCCTCGGCGATTGTCTGGTTGATGCCGTGGATCAGCGAATTGACGGCAAGCTTCATCACCGATCCGGCCCCCGGCTGGCCAAGGTAGAGTGTCTGCTTGCCCATCGCATCAAACAGCGGCGCCAGCGTTTCGGCCTCTTCCTGCATGCAGCCCGCCATGATCACCAACTGTGCGTCGGCCGCG
>DATFKJ010000087.1:0-9814 GCA_035268705.1 Roseovarius sp.
CGAGGCCGTCGCCGAACGGTGTGGCCTCAAACCCGAAAAGATCCGGGCAATTGCCTCTGAATTGGCTCGCGTCGCCTTTGACGAGGCGTTCGAGCTGGACCGCGAATGGACAGATTTCCGCGGCGAGACCCACAAAACCATGACGGGCCGCCCGGTCAGCTTCCACTCCATGCGCGGGATTTCCGCCCACTCCAACGGGTTCCAGACCTGCCGCTCGCTGCACCTTCTGCAAATCCTGCTGGGCACGGTCGAGGTTCCGGGCGGTTTCCGCTTCAAACCGCCCTACCCCAAACCGGTCAGTGCGCATCCCAAACCGCATTGCGGCGTGACCCCCGGCAAACCGCTCGATGGCCCCCACCTCGGCTTTGTCCAAGGCCCTGATGACTTGGCGCTGAAGGACGATGGCAGCCCCGCCCGCATCGACAAGGCCTTCACATGGGAAAACCCGATGTCGGCGCATGGCCTGATGCATATGGTGATTTCCAACGCCCACGCGGGCGACCCCTACAAGATCGACACGCTATTTATGTACATGGCGAATATGTCGTGGAATTCGTCGATGAACACGCGCGGCGTGATGAACATGCTGACCGACAAAGATGAGAACGGCGACTACGTCATCCCGCATATCATCTATTCCGATGCCTATAGCTCGGAAATGGTGGCCTATGCCGATCTGATCCTGCCCGATACCACCTATCTGGAACGGCACGATTGCATCTCACTGCTCGATCGCCCGATTTGCGAGGCGGACGCGGCGGCCGATGCCATCCGCTGGCCGGTTGTCGAGCCTGACCGCGACGTGCGCGGCTTCCAATCGGTACTTTGTGAGTTGGGCGCGCGCCTCGACCTGCCCGGTTTCGTCAACGAGGACGGTAGCCAGAAATACGCCGATTACGCCGATTACATCACCAACCACGAACGCAAACCGGGCATCGGCCCGCTGGCGGGCTGGCGTATGGGCGAAGAGGGCCTGACCCACGGGCGCGGCGGCCCGAACGAGGCACAGCTTGACCATTACATCGAAAACGGTGGCTTCATGGTCCAACACATCCCCGAGGAGGCCAGCTATTACAAACCATGGAACAAGGCCTATCAGGATTGGGCCGTGGATCTGGGCATTTTCGACAGCCCGCAACACTATATCTTCGATCTCTACGCCGAACCCCTGCGCCGGTTCCAACTGGCCGCCGAAGGGCACGGGCACCGGCAACCGCCCGACCACCTGCGCCAACGGATCAAGGACACGCTTGATCCGCTACCCATCTGGTATGCCCCCTTCGAGGATACAGGCGTCGACACCGAGGAATTCGATGTTCACGCCCTCACCCAACGGCCCATGGCCATGTACCACTCATGGGGCACGCAAAACGCATGGCTGCGGCAAATCCATGGGCACAACCCGCTCTACCTGCCGACCAATATCTGGGAAAAACACGGCTTTGCAGAAGGGGATTGGGCGCGCGTGACCTCGGCCCATGGCGAGATCACCGTGCCGGTGGCCCACATGGCCGCGCTCAATGAAAACACCGTCTGGACATGGAACGCCATCGGCAAACGCAAGGGCGCTTGGGCGCTGGACAAGGACGCGCCCGAGGCGACCAAGGGCTTCCTGCTCAACCACCTGATACATGAACTTCTGCCCCCCAAAGGCGACGGTCTGCGCTGGGCCAACTCGGACCCTGTCACCGGCCAGGCGGCATGGTTCGACCTGCGGGTGAAGATCGAAAAGGCCCAAGCGCCTGACGAGGCGCAGCCCAGTTTCGAGCCCATCAAATCCCCCGTGGGCCAAGGCCCCGATCACCTTGAATGGAAGGTGGGTAAATGAGCGGCAAAACCCTGACACTGCTGGGCATCCTGGCCTTCGTGGCCGTGACACTCGGCTCTTTCATCTGGTTCATCCTGAGCTGGGACAAATCCAAGGAACAATCGGTCTCCATCGGACCGCATATCATTGAGGAGCGCATCGCATGACCACGCTTCCGGAAAAAACCGACCGCAAACTGGGGCTGGTGATCGACCTTGATACCTGCGTGGGCTGTCACGCCTGCGTCGTGTCCTGCAAGGGCTGGAACACCGAAAACTACGGCGCACCCCTGTCCGACCAAGACCCCTATGGCGCGGACCCCACGGGTACCTTCCTCAACCGCGTACATTCGTATGAGGTGCAGCCCGAGGAAGGCACCGCCCAACTCGTTCATTTTCCCAAATCCTGCCTGCATTGCGAGGATGCCCCCTGCGTCACCGTCTGCCCCACCGGCGCGAGCTACAAGCGCACCGAGGATGGCATCGTTCTGGTGAACGAGACCGACTGCATCGGCTGCGGCCTCTGCGCATGGGCCTGCCCCTACGGTGCCCGCGAAATGGATGTGGCCGAAGGCGTGATGAAAAAATGCACCCTCTGCGTCGACCGCATCTACAATGAAAACCTCCCCGAGGTCGACAGGGAGCCCGCCTGCGTGCGCACCTGCCCGGCAGGCGCGCGCCACTTTGGCGATCTGGGCGATCCCGAAAGCGAGGTCAGCCAGCTCGTCGCCGAACGTGGCGGCATGGACCTTATGCCGGAACAAGGCACCAAACCGGTGAACCAATACCTGCCGCCCCGTCCCAAGGATACGCTTGACCGCAAGACGGCAGCGCCCGAAGGCGAAAGCGACGCTCCGCCGCCCTACCTCAAACCCGTGGCCGACAGCCCCAAGGGTTTCCTTGGCTGGCTCGACAAGACACTGGAGAAGCTCTGATGCATCCCGCACCCTCCGTCATCATCTTCACAACACTGTCCGGCCTTGGTTTCGGCCTTCTGGTCTGGCTTGGAATAGGTTTCCCGACGGTCACCGGCTGGACGGCTTTCGCCTTTTTCACGATCGCCTATCTCTTGGCCGTAGGCGGCCTTTTGGCGTCCACCTTCCACCTCGGCCACCCCGAACGCGCCATCAAGGCCTTCACTCAATGGCGTTCAAGCTGGCTCAGCCGCGAGGCATGGGCAAGCGTCGCGGCCCTTATCGTCATGGGCCTTTACGGTGCCGGGCTGGTGTTCTTCGGTGAACGCTGGGCCGTTTTGGGCTGGATCGGCGCGGCACTTTCACTGCTGACGGTCTATTCCACCTCGATGATTTACGCGCAGATGAAAACCGTACCGCGCTGGCAAACGCCGCTGACGCCGCTCTTGTTCTTGGCGCTTGCCATGGCCGGCGGTGCCATTCTTTCCGGCGAGGTGACAGCCGCCCTCGTTCTTCTACTGCTCTGCGCCGTGGTGCAAATTCTCTGGTGGTACCGCGGCGACGGTGCCTTGGGTCAAAGCGGGACAAACCTCGCCACGGCCACGGGCCTTGGCAACCCCGGACAAGTTCGCGCCTTCGAGCCGCCCCATACCGGCAACAACTACCTGCTCAAGGAATTCGTGCATGTCGTGGGCCGCAAACACGCCATGAAACTCCGCCTCATCGCGCTTGTTCTAGGCTATGCGCTGCCCTTTGCCTTCCTTGCCTTGCCCTTCAATCACATCTTTGCGCTTCTGGCCGTGCTCAGCCACTTGGCAGGTATCGCCGCCTCGCGTTGGCTCTTCTTCGCCGAGGCCGAGCACGTGGTCGGGCTCTATTACGGCAAGCGCTAAGTCAAAGCCTCCTTTCTTCTGGCCAAAAATATCCTGGGGGACGTTGAAATCCCTGATTTCAACGGGGGGCAAAGCCCCCTATCGGCGCGCGTAGCGCGCTTATCCGGCGCGCCGCAGGCGCACAATTTGGAATGCGTTCAGGCCACGCAGGCCTTGGGGGCGCTGCCCCCAAACCCCCGGGATATTTTTAAACAGAAGAAGGAGGCTAAGGCGCTATTCCCAGCCGTCGGTCCATTCATCGATCTTGGGTTCGATTTTGTTGCGCCGAAACCGCCGCCAGCGGGCCCAGATACCCCAGGCGAAGGCCGCAAGGATCGTCAGAACGATGATGTTGAACCATGGGATCAGGCGCGCATCAGGGCCGGAGACCTGCTTGATGCCAACCGCATTGGGAAAGATCGACAGGAATTCGTTGCGCCAGCCATAATGCGTGACGGCGTACCATTCCGGCGCGTCCTTGGTCGAGGTCGAGTCGCTGGCATCTGTATAAAGGTTTGCCGTGTCGAACTTGAAATAGGGCGGCCAGCCCCAGCCGGTATCCTCGTTGCGATAGACCATCGGATCACCATCCGGCTCGATCGCCTGAATGAACTGCACGTCCCAGCTTTGCAGGCGCTCTTGCGATTGGTCCGACGCCGCCCAGAATATCTTGGTCCAGCCTGTGACGTCCTGTCGTTCTTCATAGGTGTTCACGATCCGCACGATATCGCGCTGCGGCAGGGAATAGTGCAAGAACCCCGCCACGATGAGCCAGAAAAGCCCCCAGAACACCCATTTGACATAAACCATTAAAAGCCCTTTCACATGAAATTGGTCACGTAGATGATCGTTCCGACCACGACGACCGGTACTACATAGATGAGCAATATGAGCTTGCGGCGCAAGGACCGGTCATATTGCTCCATCCCTTCGGTCATATAGGTTTCCTTGTCGCCGGGGCGCCCGGTGTCGTTCCATTTCTGTTCCAGTTTGCGACGCCTCACCGCGCGCGACCAGAACGAGACGATGACATAGATCACCGACAGGATCAGGAACCCGAAGACTACCAGTCGCAGGAATGCCGCCATAGCGTTCGCCTTTCATCTGCGTTCCTGTTCTGAATAAGGGGCAGGGGATCACAGGGCAATGACGATCCATGCAAAAAAGGGCGGCACTCGGGCCGCCCTTGCCTGTCTTTGTCGTCTCGCGGTTACCCCACCACGTTGAACTCCGGCCCGTAGGGATACCCGGTGATGTTCTCGTTCCCCTCTTCGGTGATGATCAGGATATCATGCTCGCGGTAGCCCCCGGCCCCGGGCTGCCCCTCGGCGATGGTCAGCATCGGTTCCATCGAGATCACCATGCCCGGCTCCAGCACCGTGTCGATATCCTCGCGCAGCTCCAGCCCCGCCTCGCGGCCATAGTAATGCGACAGCACCCCGAAACTGTGGCCGTAGCCGAAGCTGCGGTATTGCAGCAACTCGCGCTCGGCGAAGAAATCGTTGATCTTGTGGGTCACCTCGGCACAGCTGACCCCGGGTTTCAAAAGGCTCATCCCGTATTCATGGGCGGCCACGTTGGCCTCCCAGATTTTCAGGCTGGCCTCGTCGACCTCGCCCACGAACATGGTGCGTTCCAGCGCCGTGTAATAGCCCGAGATCATCGGGAAAGTATTGAGACTCAGGATATCACCGCGCTGCAACTTGCGGGCCGTCACCGGGTTATGCGCCCCGTCGGTATTGAGCCCCGATTGGAACCAGACCCAAGTGTCGCGGTATTCGGCATCGGGGAAGGATTTGGCAATCTCCAATTCCATCGCATCACGGCCCGCCATGGCCACGTCGATCTCGCGCGCGCCCTCCCTGACGGCCTCGTGAATGGCATAGCCGCCCACATCGGCCACCCGCGCCCCTTCGCGGATCAGCAGGAGTTCGGCCGGGGATTTATGCATCCGCTGGCGCATGGTTGTCGCCGCGATATCGACCATGGTCAAAGGCTTCAGGAAATCCTCAAGCTTGTCGCGCTGTTGCAGGGTCAGGTGATCGCCCTCGTACCCCACAACCCGGCCCTCGCCCGTCACCGACAGGATCGCCCGCCAGAAATTGTCACGCTGCCAATCGGTATAGGTGATGTTGTCGCCATGGCAGCGCCGCCAAGGTTGGCCCGCGTCGATCCCGGCACTGATGGTCACGCTTTCGCTGTCGGTCACCACAAGGCCATAGGGCCGCCCGAAAGAGCAATAGAGGAAGCCACTGTAATAGGCGATGTTGTGCATCGAGGTGAAAACCGCCGCTTGCACTCCGGCCTCTTCCATCCGCGCGCGCAGCCCCTTCAGGCGCGCCTCATACTCGATCTCGCCGAAAGGCAGCGGGGCCTTTTCGCCATTGTGGAAACGATACATCTCAGGACGTGCAGTCATAACGACCCTCCTTCAAAAGAAAGGTCCCGGCGTTCAGGACTGTTTGGATAAAGGCCCAAAGCGGGCGACGCCATCGCCCCGGCCTTACCCTTTCCTTGCCGATCCGGCGCAATCTGGCAAGATGCTTTCGACCACAGACAGGGAATTTTATCGCCATGACAGCCAAACCCGGCCCCCGCAACCTGATCACCGATGTGCCCGGCCTGAAGGTTGGCCAAGCGCAGGACGAGTCCGTCAAGACAGGGGTCAATGTCCTTGTGGGCGATGCCCCCTTCACCTGCGGGGTGCATGTCATGGGCGGCGCACCGGGGACGCGCGAAACCGATCTTCTGGCACCGGACAAGACCGTGGAACAAGTGGATGCCCTGGTGCTTTCGGGCGGCTCGGCCTTTGGGCTTGATGCCGCCTCGGGCGTGGCCGACGGATTGCGCGCCATGGGGCGCGGTTTCGCCGTGGGCGACCAAAGGGTCCCCATCGTGCCGGGCGCGATCATCTTCGACCTGCTCAACGGCGGTGACAAGAGTTGGAGCGATAACCCCTACAAGCGATTGGGGCGAAAGGCACTTGGCGCTGCATCGGAAAAATTCGCCCTCGGAACCCATGGCGCGGGTGCCGGGGCCACCACGGCCAACCTCAAAGGCGGCGTCGGTTCTGCGTCGGTGGTGCTGCCAACGGGGCATACGGTCGGCGCGCTTGTCATCGTCAACGCGCTTGGCGCCGCCACCGTCGGGGATGGCCCGCATTTCTGGGCTGCCCCTTTCGAGATCGAGAAGGAATTCGGCGGGTTTGGCCCGGCGTCGCAGTATCCCGACCTGACAGCCCCCCCCACCAAGCTCAGCCAACACGCCAACACCACGATCGGGATCGTCGCCACAGACGCCACGCTGACAAAACCGCAATGCACGCGGATGGCCACGGCCGCGCATGATGGCTATGCCCGCGCATTGGTGCCCTCGCACACGCCTATGGACGGCGATTTGATCTTCGCTGCCGCAACGGGCGCACGGATGATGGCTGATCCTCTGGCTGAAACACTCATGCTGGGTCATGCGGCCGCCACATGCATGGCAAGGGCGATTGCCCGGGGGGTCTATGCCGCCACTGCCGCCAAAGGGGATACGCTTCCCTGCTGGCACGACAGGTTTGACAAGGCCTAGCCCGCCAGTCCCAACCGCTTGCCCAATGCTTGCAGGCCCAAAGGCTCCAGATCCTCGGCGGCCACGGCATCAACCGGCACGCCCTGCGCCCGCAACGCACCGGCATACCCCAACCTGTCGCCAATCACCGCCACCTGCTGACCCAACCAATAGGGCCGTGCAGCAGCCAATTCAGCGCCAATCAAATGCCCGGTCAGCGCACCCGCCTGGCCAGCCACTTCCGCTGCACGCAGGTGCGCGGCCAAACGCTCGGGGCGGCTCATGCTGTCGGCAAGCGCGTCCTCGTCCGGGGCCGCCGCGCCACCCAAGGCCTCATTCAGGCGTGGGGTCAGAAAACTCTGGCAGCTCACCACCTCATCGGCGCTGATATGCAGCCAATGGCTGATCCCGCCCTCTTGGGCGCAAATCACGCCGTCCCAATTTTCGTGGCCAGCCAGAAAACCCGCAGCCCAGATCCGAACCCAAGCGCCAATCACATCCGGTGGGTTATCCTGCGTCAGCGCAGGGCAGGCTGAACCCGCTTTGGGCAAAACAGGCGCGGGCAGTGCCTCGGGCGCCCCATCGCCGATACGAACGAGTTTGCCGTCGCTTTGGTCCAACCCGGCCAAGGCCCCGGCTTCATCCGCGGCCTGCCCCACGGAAAGCCAATCCGCACCCCGCATGGCATGGGCGATAACGCGCCCCCTTCCCCGGCGTCCAATGGCGATCCAGTCACGCATAAGCAATCAGCGCGCCTGCAACTGACGCACAAGGCCGCCCATGTCATAGCCCGCCGCCTGCGTCGCCTTCAGGATCTCTTCGGCCCCCAGTTCATCATATTTCACAAGGCTCCACAGCATCGTACAGCGCGTCCCGGTCCGGCAATAGGCCAGGATCGGCTTGGGCATCTCGTCCAAGGCCTGCGCGAAGTCTTGCGCCGCCTGCGGTGTCACCATTCCCGAGACGATCGGCACAGTCCGCACCTCAAGCCCCGCGCCTTCGGCGGCCTTGGCGACATCGTCAAAATCAGGCTGGCCATACTCTTCGCCATCGGGGCGATTGCACAGGACCGACTTGAACCCGGCCTGCGCCACGTCGCCCATCTCACTGACATCAATCTGCGGCGAAACGGAAAAATCTTCTGAAAGCTTGCGGGCATCCATGTGGCTGTCTCCTTTGGAACTCATTGACATATGCCCCCAACCACCCGCCAATTTCAATGCCACAGCACGTTGACTTTTCCACAGAACCCTTCAAACCTTTGACTTAACAATAACTTTCGGGCAGAGCGGCATGAACACACAGTGGGAATTCTGGATCGACCGGGGCGGAACCTTCACCGATATCGTGGCTCTCGATCCCCATGGCGCCGTCCATACCCACAAGCTCCTCTCCGAAAACCCCGACCGTTACCGCGATGCCGCCATCCAAGGCATCCGCGACGTGATGGATGTTGCCGACGATTTCCCGTCTCACAGCATCCGCGCCGTCAAGATGGGCACCACCGTCGCCACCAACGCCCTTCTGGAGCGCAAGGGCGAACGTGTGCTGCTTCTCATCACCAAGGGCTTCCGAGACCTCCTGCAAATCGGCTATCAAACCCGGCCACGGTTGTTTGATCTGCATATCCAAAGGCCCGATCTGCTCTACGAAGAGGTGGCCGAGATGGATGAACGGCTGGACGCTGACGGCGCGGTCGTCACCGCGCTTGATGAAGACGCCGCCCGCATCACCCTGAAGGCGGCCTATGACAAGGGCATTCGCGCCGTCGCCATCGCCGGGCTGCATGCCTATCTCAACCCCGATCACGAACGCCGCGTCTCGGACATCGCCGCCGAGGTGGGCTTTACACAGATCACCGCCAGCCATCAGGTCAACCGACTGGCCAAGCTGGTGGGCCGGGGCGACACCTCGGTGGTCGATGCCTACCTTTCCCCGATCCTGCGCCGCTATGTCGATCAGGTGGCCGATGCGCTGGACGTGGGCCGCGCCTGCGAGGCGCTTCTGTTCATGCAATCCAACGGCGGGTTGACCGACGCGCGCCTCTTTCAGGGCAAGGATGCGATCTTGTCGGGGCCTGCGGGCGGCATCGTCGGCATGGTCAAAACCGGCGAAGCGGCGGGCCATGACAAGCTGATCGGCTTTGACATGGGCGGCACCTCCACCGATGTCAGCCACTACGCGGGCGACTACGAACGCAGTTTCGAGACCGAGGTCGCAGGCGTCCG
This sequence comes from Roseovarius sp., assembly GCA_035268705.1. Classification (GTDB taxonomy): domain Bacteria; phylum Pseudomonadota; class Alphaproteobacteria; order Rhodobacterales; family Rhodobacteraceae; genus Roseovarius. The sequence goes on from DATFKJ010000087.1 coordinate 9,376, forward strand.
CATGCGCGCGCCGATGATGGATATTCACACCGTCGCCGCGGGCGGCGGAAGCATCTGCAAATTCGAAGGCGGCCGCTTTCAAGTCGGCCCCGAAAGCGCCGGTGCCGATCCCGGCCCGGCCTGTTACCGGCGTGGCGGGCCGCTGACTGTCACCGATTGCAACGTCATGCTGGGCAAGCTGAACCCCGATCACTTCCCCGCCGTCTTCGGCCCGCAGGGCAACGAGAAACTCGACGCCGATGTGGTCCGCCAAAAATTCGCCGACCTTGCCCAAACCGTTGCCAATGAAACAGGCGAAAGCCCCCGCACCCCCGAAGACATGGCCGAAGGCTTCCTGCGCATCGCGGTCGACAACATGGCCAATGCCATCAAGAAAATCAGCGTTCAGCGCGGCCATGACGTCACCGGCTACACCCTGCAATGCTTCGGCGGCGCGGGC
>DATFKJ010000088.1:0-2579 GCA_035268705.1 Roseovarius sp.
CGACCTCGGGACTACGAACTCCTGTGTCGCCATCATGGACGGCGCCACGCCGCGCGTCATCGAGAACGCGGAAGGCGCGCGCACGACGCCTTCGATCGTGGGGTACACCGAAGATGAGAAGCTGGTCGGCCAGCCCGCCAAGCGGCAGGCTGTCACCAATCCCGAAAACACCGTTTTCGGCGTCAAGCGATTGATCGGCCGCCGCTTCGAAGACGAGCATCTCGCCAAGGACAAGAAGAATCTCCCCTATACCGTCGTCAACAAGGACGGTGACGCCTGGGTCGAGATTCGCGGCGAAAAGTTCTCTCCGTCCCAAGTCTCCGCGCTGATCCTTCAGAAGATGAAGGAAACCGCCGAAAGCTATCTGGGCGAAGAGGTCACGCAGGCCGTCATCACGGTCCCGGCCTATTTCAACGACGCCAAGCGTCAGGCCACCAAGGACGCGGGTAAGATCGCCGGTCTCGAAGTCCTGCGCATCATCAACGAGCCGACCGCCGCCGCGCTGGCTTATGGCCTCGACAAGGAAGATACCCACACCATCGCTGTTTATGACCTTGGTGGCGGGACCTTCGACGTGACCATCCTTGAGATCGACGATGGCCTCTTCGAGGTGAAATCGACCAACGGCGACACCTTCCTTGGCGGTGAAGACTTTGACATGCGCATCGTCAACTACCTCGCCGATGAGTTCAAAAAGGAAAACGGCGTCGATCTGACAAAGGACAAGATGGCCCTCCAGCGCCTGAAAGAGGCCGCTGAGAAAGCCAAGATCGAACTGTCGTCGTCCAGCCAGACCGAAATCAACCAGCCGTTCATCTCGATGGGTTCGGACGGTCAGCCGCTGCACATGGTCATCAAGCTGACCCGCGCCAAGTTGGAAAGCCTTGTGGGTGACCTGATCAAAGCTTCGATGAAGCCCTGTCAGGCCGCGCTCAAGGATGCCGGGATGTCGGCCAACGACGTGGACGAAATCGTTTTGGTCGGTGGTATGACCCGCATGCCCAAAGTGGTCGAGGAAGTGACCAAGTTCTTCGGTAAGGAGCCGCACAAGGGCGTGAACCCGGATGAGGTCGTCGCCATGGGCGCCGCCATTCAGGCCGGCGTTCTGCAAGGTGACGTTAAGGACGTTGTCCTGCTCGACGTGACGCCGCTGTCGCTCGGGATCGAAACCCTTGGTGGCGTGTTTACCCGCCTGATTGACCGCAACACCACGATCCCGACGAACAAGTCGCAGATCTTCTCGACCGCCGAAGACAATCAGGGTGCTGTGACGATCCGCGTGTTCCAAGGCGAACGTGAAATGGCTGCCGACAACAAGATTCTCGGTCAGTTCAACCTCGAAGACATCCCGCCGGCCCCGCGCGGTATGCCGCAGATCGAGGTGACCTTCGACATCGACGCCAACGGCATCGTTTCCGTGTCCGCCAAGGACAAGGGCACCAACAAGGAACAGAAGATCACGATCCAAGCGTCCGGTGGCCTGTCTGACGACGATATCGACAAAATGGTCAAGGAGGCCGAGGAAAACGCCGAGGCCGACAAGGAGCGTCGCGAACTGGTCGAAGCCCGGAACCAAGCCGAAAGCCTTGTCAACTCGACCGAGAAATCGCTTGAGGAACACGGCGAAAAGGTTGACCCGACAACTGTCGAGGCCATCGAACTGGCCATTTCCGCGCTCAAGGAAGACCTCGAAAAAGACGATGTTACCGCCGAGAAAATCAAAGGCGGTATCCAGAACGTGACCGAGGCCGCCATGAAACTCGGTGAGGCGATCTACAAGGCCCAAGCCGAAGAGGCTGAAGATGGCCCCGCTGCCGCTGACGAAGCGGGTGGCACCGGCGACGAAGATATCGTCGACGCCGACTTCGAGGACCTCGACGACGACAAGCGCTCGTAACGCGCCTGACGGGACCAATGGGGCCGGTCCGTGCATTGGGCCGGCCCCGCGTGTTCCACAAAAAGGAGATCCCCGATGGCCAAACGTGATTATTACGAAGTGCTTGGGCTTTCCAAGGGCGCCTCGGCGGACGAGATCAAGAAGGCCTACCGGAAAAAGGCCAAGGAACTTCACCCGGACCGCAACAAGGACAACCCCGACTCCGAGAAACAGTTCAAGGAAGCGGGCGAAGCCTATGACGTTCTGAAAGATCCCGAAAAGAAAGCCGCCTATGACCGTTTTGGTCACGCGGCCTTTGAGGGTGGCAACGGTGCGGGTGCACGCCCCGGTGGCGGTTTCGGCGGTCACCCCGGTGGGCAGGGCGATTTCGCCTCGGCGTTTTCGGATGTCTTCGATGATCTCTTCGGCGACTTCATGGGCGGCGGGCGTGGCCCCGGCGGCCGGCAACGCGCCGCGCGTGGCTCGGACCTGCGCTATAACCTGCGTGTTACCTTGGAAGAGGCCTACAACGGTCTGCAAAAAACCATCAATGTGCCCACCTCGGTTGGTTGCGATGCCTGTGATGGCTCCGGTGCCGAAGGTGGCGCTGAACCAACCACATGCCCCACCTGTTCCGGCATGGGCAAGGTGCGTGCGCAACAGGGATTCTTCACCGTTGAACGGACCTGCCCGACCTGTTCGG
>DATFKJ010000089.1:0-6202 GCA_035268705.1 Roseovarius sp.
AAAATGAACCCGCTGGCAAAAGAGCGGATGAAATCGCACATCGCCGCCGAGCCGGTGACATAGCCCCCCATGCAGCCATAGGCCTTGCCCAAGGTGCCTTCGATCAGGGTGATCCGGTCGGCAAGGCCCAATTCCTCGGACACACCGCCGCCGCGCGGGCCATAAAGGCCGACGGCGTGGACCTCATCCAGATAGGTCATCGCGCCATGTTTTTCGGCCACCTCGACGATTTCCTTCATTGGGCAGATGTCGCCATCCATGGAATAGACCGATTCAAAGGCCACGATCTTGGGCGCATTGGCCGGCAGCGCGGCCAGCTTCCGATCCAGATCTTCGGGATCGTTGTGCCGCCAGATCACCTTTTTGGCGCGCGAATGGCGGATGCCTTCGATCATCGAAGCGTGGTTCAATTCGTCGCTGAGGATCACGGCATCGGGCAGGCGACTGCCCAGTGTCGAAAGCGCGGCCCAGTTGGACACATAGCCCGAGGTGAACAAAAGCGCGTCTTCCTTGCGGTGCAGGTCGGCCAGCTCTTGTTCCAGCGCCACGTGATGGCGCGCGGTGCCCGAGATATTGCGCGTCCCGCCCGCGCCGGTGCCGCAGCTATCAATCGCATCCTTCATGGCCTGACGCACCACCGGGTGCTGCCCCATGCCCAGGTAATCGTTAGAACACCAGACCGTCACCTCGTCGGGCGCGTCGTCATCATGGCTTTTGGCCCGGGGAAAGGCCCCGCATTTGCGTTCCAGTTCGGCAAAGATGCGGTAATTGCCCTCCTCCTTCAGCGTATCCAGTTGCGCCGAGAACATTTTATCAAAATCCATGAGGTCCCTCCGGTCGTATGTTTTTGGGGTCTTGTTTGGGCGCGGGAAGCATCCAGCGCCAGAGTTTCGCATCCGGCAGTGGCAAAACCATTAGCCAATGCTCAAGCGCGGCCAATGCGGAGATGGCGGTGAGCAGGGCAAAGCCTGCGGTCTCGCCCGGGGTCGTGGCAGCGTAAAGCCGCTCCATCCAGCAGGCGATGGCAAGGGTCAGGGCGGTCACCGAAATCGGGAAGACCCAGTTCAGTCTGGAAATCCGAAAGTGGCTGGTTAGATGCGCCAGCGCCTCTGGGATAAACTCGGTGTTGATCTTCGGCACCCCGAAATAGAGGTTCAGCTTGGCCGAGATGCGTGCGAAATAAAGCGTTGTGAAGGTCCACAGGCCAAAGGTGTTTTCGGCCCCGTGGCCGGTGATCCAGAGCGCCACAAGCGCGCCGGTCAAAAGCATTTCGTGATAGGCAATGGTGCCCCAGGCGCGCAAGAAACGCTCCCATTCGGGCAGGTCATCGGGGCAGGGGCGCAAATTGGGTCCTGTGATTGTTCCGGTCAGGAAGGCCAGTTCAATCCAGCCCCAGATGGCCAGCGCCGCCAAAAACGCGCTATAGGCCGCGCGCAGGCTGTCACTGTCCAGCGTGGTCCAGAAGGCCCAAACGCCCAAGGCTAAAACAGGCAAGGCCGCCCATGTGGCCAGGCGGCGCGCCACTTGGCCCGCGCGCTCGGCCCGGCGCACCACGATCAGGATCGCCCCGGTGGAAAACCACCAGACGAAAAGCGCGAAAAGCGCGGCGATCCAAGGGCTGCCCATCTCAGCCCTCCTGCTTTTCTTCTTGCTGCAAATATCCCGGGGGGGACGTTGAAATTGTCTGCAATTTCAACGTGGGGGGCTGGCCCCCCGATTGCCCCCTCGGGCCATATGCGCGCGCCATACGCATCAGTAGGCGGGTTCCAGCCGCGTGCTTTCCGGCACTTGATGCTTTTGCGTCGGGATGAAGTAGAGCGTGGCAAAGGCCGAGGCGGCCCGCGTCTGTGCGCCCAGTTTCTTGACGAAGCCCAAAACGCCGCCCTGTTTGCGCGCGGCATCCAGATCGACATTGGCCCGCTGTAGCTTTTCAAGCGTCGGCTGCCACTTGGGATGTTTGATATCCAGCGTGATCGGGAAGATCTGCTCGGTCAGCTTCGAGGTCTTGGTAAAGACCTCATGCGCGTACCAATCCGGATCGACGCCAAGCGCCTCGTGGAAGGCCGGGCGCTGATGATCGCGCACATACATCGTGGCATAGACAGCCGTCAGAAAGAACTTGATCCACAGCACATTGCGGCCCGACGTCAGCTTGGGGTCGGTCTTCATCAGAAGGGCAAAGGCCTCACCATGGCTGAACTCATCGTTGCACCATTCCTCGAACCATTTGAAGATCGGGTGAAAGCGATGCTCGGGGTTGGCCTCAAGATGCCGGAAGATGGTGATATAGCGGGCATAGCCGATCTTTTCCGACAGATAGGTGGCGTAATAGATGAACTTGGGCCGGAAGTAGGTATATTTCTTTTTCTGCGTCAGGAACCCAAGGTTTACGGCCACGCCCGCCTCGCGCAGGGCATCATTGATAAAGCCCGCGTGCCGCGCTTCATCGCGCGCCATAAGCTGGAACAACTGCGTGATATCAGAGTTCGAGCCGCGCCGCTTCATTTCCTTATAAAGCACACAGCCCGAAAACTCGGCGGTGCAGGAGGAAATCAGGAAGTCGATGAATTCCTTTTTCAAGGCCGGGTCCATCCCCTCCCAATCGACATGGTCCCAGTCTTCATTTTTCTTGAAGTGGCCCTTGTTGGGGTCGCTGACCATTTGCGCAATGAGCTTGTCCCAATCTTCACGCACCGGGCTGACGTCGATGGCGTCAAGTTCATCAAAATCGGTGGTATAGAACCGCGGGGTCAGCAGGGTGTTCTGCATGGCCACGTCGGTGGCGGCCTTGCTGTCGAACTTTGCCTGTTCTTCTTGGATGGCGAGGCTTTCCTCGGCGGTGGTGGCATCGGCGGTATGTTTGGCTTGCATGTTCATAGTGTCACCTCCTCGGAGAACGAAAACTCGCAAAGTTCCATCACTTCGAAGTCGCCGGTAAGGCGCGTCCAAAGCCGTTCCAGCCCGCTGGCGCGGACGATCGTGGCCTCGCGGTCTTCGCTGACGATCTCGCCGAAGGGCGCCATGATCTCGGGTCCGTGGACCTTGACCTCATCCCCCGGATAAACGGTGGCGCCATTGTTGAAGCGTACATGCGCGTGCAGCGATTCAAACTTGTGACTGATCTCCACCGTGCAGGGCGCGTGTTCGATTTCCTTGGTAAGCCATCCCATTCTTGGCCTCCTTTCCCTATTGTGCCAAAAGCCGCGCGAAGGCTTTGGCGTTATCTGCGCCGAATCCCATTAAATCAGCGCTCCAGCCCGTTGACGGGTCGTGGATCGAGATGCGGCCCGTGTCGTGCCGCATGACTGTGACAGGGCCGTCCATGGCGGCCCGGTGTTTGGTGCGTTCGCGTTCGATGACCCGCCAGACACCCGAGATAAAGCCACCCTGTTCGGGGCCAAGATCGGCAATCAGCGTGCCATCCGGGGCGGTCACCGTGACGGCCCCCGACATATCCCCGGCCAACATCAGGCTGCGCTCATGGATGACAGCGCCTTCGGGCGGGGTAGAAATCAGCGGCCGGTCGGTCAGCCGCGCGTAGGTGACCAAGGCCAGCACCGCCAACACCAGCCCCAGCATCGCGCGCACCATAAGGCGTGGGATCAAATCCCTGTCCTGCGGGGTTCGGATGGCGGGCTGTGTATCGGTCTGGGTCATGGTCTCGCTTTCATTCGGCGGCGACAGGCGCATGTGCCTGCGACGGAGTCGGGGCCAGTTTCGGGGTGCTGACATGCGCCTCGGCGGCCTCGGATAGAAGTTTGGCAATCTCTTGGGCCTGCGGAATACAGCGCAGGGCCGGTTGCGTGCGGCGGATGTGCCACGGGCGCACATGCGGCCAGCATACAAGGTAGCTGAGGCGCGTATCGCCCAGCAGGTCCAGCGCGATGGTCCCGGTGCCATCACGGCGGGTGTTCAGGTCGGCGCGGGCGATCTGTGAAAACGGCAGGTTCAGCGTGACGGTCAGTGCCGCGCCAATGCGCATGGCCACCCGGCGGTTGGTGATCGTGTAGACCGTGCTGCGCGCCTGTACGATGCCAATCACCAGCAGCAGCGCACAGACGATCCCGCCAAGTATGATGAAGGGAAAGGAGGCCGCGAAGGCCGACGACAGGCTGACTTGATCCATCAGCGTGCCGAACCGCCACAGCGCAAGGATCACGAAGTATCCCGCCACCCACAGCAAGTTCAGCGACTCGCGTGTGAGGGCCCACCAGTTGGGTCGCCCCTGCCACAGGATATGCTCCCCCTCGGGTGGGGTTTCGGGCAATCCCTTGACGGGCTCAACGGCGAAATCGTCGTGGTCGGTGCTCATGGTGGCCTCCTTCTCTGGGTTAGCCCAGTTGCGGCTCAAGCCGCTCTTGCGAGGCGTAAAGTGTTCCGCCGGCGTAGTAGCCGCAGATCTTTTCCTCTTCGAGCAAGGTGACTTGATTGGGGGATGCGATTTTTGGCACTGCGGCAAAATGCTTGCCAAAGATCGACCGCACCTTGACGTGGTTCGATTTGATCCGTGCCATCGTCAGCGGGATCAGCCGCTTGCCGCCGCCGTGATCCTCGTCCAGTTTCGCCTCAATGTAGCGGACAAGTTGTTCGGGCTCGTCGATCCACATGTCAGTGATCATACCCACGATCTCTCCATCACCCGCCATCACCGGCAGGCCACGCGGATCGCGTCCTGCGGCCACATGGAATTGATCGGTGGCCCCCATCGGCACGATTTTGGGATGGCCATGGCCATCCAGTTCGGGCACATCTCGGCGTGGTGCCCATGAGGCCGGGCCGACGCCATCCACCATCGGATCGCCCGTCGGAACAAAGGGGAAGCCATTCCCGGCGCCGGTCTTTTCCAGCGCCAGGTCTTTGCGGTCGGGGTTTTGCCCCGATGGCACGGTCAGTTCGCCCCGGCCATGCGGTAGCTTGAAAGTCTTGTCGCTTGGCACTGGGAAGGGCCCTTGATTGGCCGACAGGTTGCCGTCGTCATCCTCAAGCGGATAGCCCTCACGCATGTTTTCACGCTGAATGTAGAAAATCAGCAGTGCAAAGAAGATCCAGAACAGCCACAGCGCAACGCTGGCGAGGTCCACTTGTCCAAAAAATGTTTCTGTCATGTCCGTATCCTTTCAAAGGCGGCGGGTCTTATGTGGGAAAGTCGGCCAAGCCGATTCGGGCCGATTCCTTGGGAGTGTTGCGGGGACGAGAAGGGGCATAGCGCACCAGCGGCCCGAGGGCTGCGAGGGTGACGAACAAAAGCCCGATCTCGACATGGTAGACAAAGGAGTATCCGGTCGCCGGTGTATTGAGCGCTTCGCCCAATTGCCCCGAGGTGGCCATGCCACCGATCCAGTCGCGCAGGCCACCGCCCAAAGCTATCGAAAGGCCCGCAGCCGTAGCTTGCGCGGCCCCCCAGGCACCCAGCGCGAGGCCGTGGCCTGCAACACCCTTGGCGGGCATGGTCATCGCGGCGGTCAGTGTGGCCACGGCAAAAAGTCCGCTGCCAAAACCGATCAGGCCAGCGCCGGTAAAGAACATCACGCTTGATCCCATGGGCGCGGCGAAGATCACCGTGCAAAAGGCCACGACCCCGGCAAGCAGCCCAATGGCGGCGATGCGATAGGCGCAGCGACCTTGCGAAAGCATCCTCCCGGCCAGCGCAAAGCCGACCAGTGCGCCCAAGGCCCAGACGGCTGTGAGGACCGTGGTCGCCGCAACCGAAAGGCCAAGGATTTCGCCGCCATAGGGTTCAAGGAGCACGTCTTGCATGTTGAAGGCCATGGTCCCGAAGAAGACCACCGCCAGAAGGCGGCCCGCCTGGCCGCCTGCAAGCAGGTCTGCCCAAGCCTCCTTGAAACGTGGGCGCGGCGCGGCGCGTTCCTCGCGGCTCATCGGGGTCACTTTTTCTTGTTTCCACAGGGCGATCAGGTTCAAGACAATGCCGACAACGGCAGCCCCTTGCACCACGCGCACCAAGGTGAAGGGGGCAAAATCACGCAGCAACCAGCCAATGATCAGCGCCGAAAGCCCCATGCCCAACAAGAACATGACGTAAAGCAATGCCACGACCCGGGGACGGGTTTCATCATCCGCCCTGTCCGTGGCGAGCGCCAGACCGGCGGTTTGTGTCATATGCAGTCCAAGCCCGGTCATCAGGAAGGCCAGCGCGGCCAGCACCTCTCCTGCCCATGTGGGGCCAACCGCCTGTTGACCC
>DATFKJ010000090.1:0-8261 GCA_035268705.1 Roseovarius sp.
CTGGTCGCCAAGCCCTTGTCTGCCAGTACCGGCAAAACTGCACTGGCCTCGGCATCCGAGACCAAGGCAAAGCTGTCAGCATCCCGCGCCAAGCCCTTCAGCGCAATCAGCGACGGCGCTTTGCAATCCAAACGCCCCATGTTCGACACCGGCCCGATGGTTTCCACCGGCCCGCCCTCGGCAATGCTATGATGCAGGGCCGGTGCGGCCTCGGGCTCGACCACCACGATTTGCGGCGCATCGCCCCAAACCTCGCGGAACCACGCCGCACAGGCCCCGGCCAGACCACCGACACCCGCTTGCAACAAGATATGGCTGGGCGGCTCGGGCATTTGCCGGGCGGCCTCGGCGGCCATGGCCAAATACCCTTCCATCAAGCGATGCGGCAGATCGAAATACCCCTCCCACGAACTGTCGGAAAGAAGGGTCCAGCCATTTTCCTCCGCCGCCTCGAAGGCCGCTTGCATGCTGGCCTCATATTCGGCCCCGGCGCGCACCACCTCGGCGCCCTTCTCGCGCAGGCGCGCGGCAAAGCCCTCGGGCACGGTGTCAGACAAATACACCACGGCCTTGGCACCGAAAATCCGCGCCCCCGCCGCGACCGACAGGCCATGATTGCCCGCGCTCGCGGTGACATAGGTGCGCCCCGCAAGCGCCGTTGCCATATCCTCGGCCCCCGTGGCCACGGCTTCATGGGCAATCACGTAAGCCGCGCCAAGTGCCTTGAAGCTGCCCAGCCCCATGCGCCCACGCTCATCCTTGACCCAAAGACGCGCGCCAAACCCTTCGACCTCCACCAAGGGCGTCTCAGCCGCCGCCGGACATTGCGCCAAAAGCGCTTCGGGTGCTGCGGCCTCAATGCTTGGCCACGGCGCACCGCTCAAAACCTCCTCTGGCAAACCTTTGCCGCGAAACGGATTTTGCAAAATGTCCATGATCCCTCCCTGAGCTTGCGCGCATGTGATCCCAACCGCGCAACCGCGTCAATCCATCAACCCCCAAGCGCTCACGATTTGGTGTCACGCCCGGACGCCCCGGAAATTCAGCCAAAATTTGCTGATGCTTTACCCGGCGTCGCGGCAAATTCGTGCTGAAACCGGAAAATTCACCCCCACACCCCTCCAACTCAAAGATCACGGGGCCACGTCTTGTCCCAGACGGCGCAATGAACCCGCGCCGCAAACCCAGCAGGCGAAACCCTGCAGACTAGGAGGAATTTATGACTGTTCGCACACTTGCCATTGCAACCGCCCTGACAAGCGCAACCGCATTTGGCGCCTATGCGGACGACCAAGGCATGTCCGGCGATCACGCGGGCATCAACAATGACACCAACGCATTTTACGAAATGGGTGTCGAGTATGAGATGGATGGCATGCGCGCCATGAATCTCGACACACCGGACCTTGATGATCCGGACGTGCGCAAAGACACCTCGGATTTGCCCGACACCAGCCGCGCCGCTGACTCCTCTCCCGAGAACATTCTCGCGGTAGCCGCGCAAAAGGCTCAGGTCTGGACATCCGACAACGCCCCCATCGGCACCACCTACAAGACCACCGAAATGGGCGAGGATCAACATCTGGTCTATGTCGAAGTGGCCGAAGGGGCCAACCTGCCGGTTGAACTTGTCGCCTTCCCCGTCGATGCCCTGCGCGTCGCCAATGAAGGCGTCCGTCTTGAGCATGTGGCAGATATGGAAGGCCTGCGCGCCGAGATCCGCGACGCCGTTCAAGGCTAAGCTGGCATAACGCAATCCGATGATTGCAAGGAAGACGGCCCGGGGCCTGTGCCTCGGGCCGTTTTGCGGCGATAGGCCAAACGCCCCCTTCCCCCGGACCTTTGCATACCTTAAAGAGGCGCCAACCGGACACCTTGGGGGAATCCAACAAAATGCAGGACCCGGCAATCACGCCCGAACTGATCGAGGCCCATGGCCTCAAACCCGAAGAATACGACATGATCCTCGAGATCATCGGCCGCGAACCCACCTTCACCGAACTGGGCATCTTCTCGGCCATGTGGAACGAACACTGTTCCTACAAATCCTCCAAGAAATGGCTGCGCACCCTGCCCACCGAAGGCCCACAAGTCATCTGCGGCCCCGGTGAAAACGCCGGCGTGGTGGATATCGGCGACGGGCAGGCCGTGATCTTCAAGATGGAAAGCCACAACCACCCCTCGTACATCGAGCCCTATCAAGGCGCGGCGACAGGCGTGGGCGGCATCCTGCGCGATGTCTTTACCATGGGCGCGCGCCCGATCGCCGCGATGAACTCGCTCAGTTTCGGGGAGGTCGATCACCCCAAAACCCGCCAACTCGTGCATGGTGTCGTCGAAGGCGTGGGCGGCTATGGCAACTGCTTTGGCGTGCCAACCGTGGGCGGCGAGGTGCGGTTTGACCCGGCTTATAACGGCAACTGCCTTGTGAACGCCTTTGCCGCAGGCTTGGTTGACGCCGACAAGATCTATTATTCCGAGGCCTCGGGCGTCGGGATGCCCGTGGTCTACCTCGGGGCCAAGACGGGCCGCGACGGCGTCGGCGGGGCCACCATGGCCTCGGCTGAATTCGACGAGTCGATCGAGGAAAAGCGCCCCACCGTGCAGGTCGGCGACCCCTTCACCGAAAAGCGCCTGATGGAAGCCACGCTTGAACTGATGGCCACCGGCGCGGTGATCTCGATTCAGGATATGGGCGCGGCGGGCCTGACCTGCTCTGCCGTCGAAATGGGCGACAAGGGCGGCCTTGGCGTCAAGCTGCAACTCGATCAAGTCCCACAGCGCGAAGAGAACATGACCGCCTATGAGATGATGCTCTCGGAAAGCCAAGAGCGCATGCTGATGGTCCTGCGCCCGGAAAAAGAGGCCGAGGCCCGCGCGGTGTTCGAAAAATGGGATCTCGATTTTGCCATCGTCGGCGAAACCGTCGCCGAAGACCGTTTCCTCATCATGCACGGCAACACGGTCAAAGCCGACCTGCCGCTGGCCACCCTTTCAGGCAGCGCCCCGGAATATGACCGGCCCTGGAACGAACCCGCACCCGCCGAACCGCTGGACGCCGACAGCGTTCCCGGCGTCGATCCCATCGACGGGCTCAAAGCGCTTATCGGCTCGCCCAACTACTGCTCGCGCCAATGGGTCTATGAACAATACGACACCATGGTCATGGCCGACACCGCCCGCAGCCCGGGCCTTGGCGCGGGGTTGATCCGCGTCCATGGCACCGACAAACTGCTGGCCTTCACCTCCGACGTGACGCCGCGCTACGTCAAGGCCAACCCGGTTGAGGGCGGCAAACAGGCGGTGGCCGAAGCCTATCGCAACCTCACCGCCCTTGGCGCACGGCCCTTGGCCTCCACCGACAACATGAACTTCGGCAACCCCGAAAAGCCCGAGATCATGGGCCAGTTCGTCGGCGCCATCAAAGGCATCGGGCAGGCCGTTTCGGCCCTCGACATGCCGATCGTGTCGGGCAATGTCTCACTTTATAACGAAACCGACGGTCAGGCGATCCTGCCCACCCCCACCATCGGGGCCGTGGGCCTGATCGACCACGCCGACAACGCCATCACCGGCGAGGTGCGCGACGGCCATGTCGCCATCCTCATCGGGGAGTCCACTGGCCACCTCGGACAATCCGCCATTCTGGCCGAGGTTTACAACCGCGTCGAAGGCGATGCGCCCGCCGTTGACCTCGATGCCGAAAAACGCAACGGCGACTTCATCCGCGCCAACCACGCGTTGATCAAGGCCTGCACCGACCTGTCGGACGGCGGCCTGGCCCTCGCGGCCTTCGAAATGGCGGAGGCGGGGGGCGTGGGCGTCCAGCTTGACGCCGATGACACCCCCACCCTCTTCGGCGAGGATCAGGCGCGTTACCTTGTGGCCTGTAACTTCGATCAGGCCGAGGCGCTGATGATCGAAGCAGGCCGCGCTGGCGTGCCCATCCAAAGCGTCGGCAAGTTCACCGGCGACACGGTGAAAATCGGCACGTCCGAAGCACCGCTTGCTGAACTGTCCACAATCTACCGCAACAGCTTCGGCGAAACCTTCGCCTGACAGCCCCTATATGCCGTGACCTGCGCCCATCCCTTGCAAGAGCCCTGGTGCAGGTCTACATCTTGGCCAAGACCAACAGGAGGAAACCCCGCATGCCCATTCAAGCTCAGGAAATCGAAGACCTGATCCGCGCCGAGTTTCCCGATGCCCAGATCACGATCACCGATTTGGCAGGCGACGGAAACCACTACGCCGCCGAAGTGATCGACGCCACGTTCAAGGGCATGAACCGGGTGCAGCAACAACGGGCGGTCTACGCCGCACTCAAAGGCAAGATGGATGGCCCCTCGGGCGACCTGCACGCACTGGCCCTGACCACGAAGGCCCCGGACTAGAGAGCGTCTCCGAAGCAACAGAAAGGAAGCGCGCGGTATGCAAAATTCTCCTTTCGGGGCAGGAACGCACGAGTTCTTCGCACTTCACCCTTGGGTCATGCTTTTGCTCGTGCCCTTCGTGATCATGTTCATCTGGGCCTTGGTCAAGGAATACCAACGTTGGCGGCGCTTTGGCCCGTCCATGAACAAACGTGGGGCCTATGACATCGACGAAACCGCCCCAAGCTATGAACCACCCAAACCGAACGCCGGTGAAGACGACACTTAAGCGAACAGAAAAAAAGAGGCTCCCATGACCGACGCCAAAACCCAGATCGACGAAACCGTGAAATCCAACGACGTGGTGCTGTACATGAAAGGCACCAAGGACATGCCGCAATGCGGTTTCTCCTCGCGCGTGGCCGGCGTGCTCAACTACATGGGTGTCGCCTTCAAGGACGTGAATGTTCTGGCCGACGAGGAGATCCGTCAGGGCATCAAGGACTACTCCGACTGGCCAACCATTCCGCAGCTCTACATCAAAGGTGAATTCGTCGGCGGCTGCGACATCATCACCGAGATGATGCTGTCGGGCGAGATGGACCAGGTGTTTGACCAAAATGGCGTGGCCTATGACAAGGACGCCGCCGAGAAAATCCGCGAAGCCAACGCCTAACGCAAAGGCCGCGCCTTCGGCGCGACTGGGGAAGCGTGCTTGCGCACGCGATAAGGGGCTTTGCCCCTCGTTGAAAATGGAATTTTCAACTCACCCCAGGATATTTCAGGCAAGAAGAAAGGTCAGAGCGGCCAGAGTATGGCCCCAAGACCAAGTGCAAGGGCGGCGCCGCGCAGCGGGGCCGCTTTTTTGCGCACCAAGGCCCAGCTGATCAGCGCGAGGCCTAGGCCAATCTTGAGCGCGGCCAGAAGCGCCGGACCGGTGCTTGCGGCAAGTGCAATGACATCTGGGTTGGCCACCATTCCCAGTGGAATAAGGTATAGTCCCACGCCAAGCGCCATGGCCGTCAACGCCACGCGCAGCCAGTTTTCCCCGATCATCCCCGAAGCGATAAAGACCGCGCCACAGACAGGTGGCGTGATGGTCGACAAAAGCGCGTACCAGAAAACGAAAAGATGCGCCTGAAGCGGCTCCAGCCCCAGTTCGATGAGCGCAGGCCGGGCCACCGAGACACAGATCACATAGGCCGCCGTGGTCGGCACCTCCATGCCCAGCACGAGACAGGCAAAGGCCGTCAGCAGCAGCGAGGGCCAGAGCATCCCGCCCGAGACCGACAGGATCAGCGAGGTGATCTTGACCCCCAAACCGGTCACCCCCAAAACACCAATCACCAGTGAGGCACAGAAAATAATCGAGCCGATCAGCGCCACCTGTCGACCCGCGGCCATCAGGGCGGCCTCGCCCCGCTGGGTGGCGCGGTTGAAATCAAACCGTAGGTCCGCCCCGATCAACAGCAGGATAGCCGCCACCATGATCGCAAGGCAGGCCGCATATTGCGGCGTGACGCTCAACCCGAACATGCCCCACAGCAGCACCGCAAAGGGGACAAGGAAAAACCCCGAGGTGATCAGAACCGCCCGCGCATCGGGGCGGTCTTCCTTTGCCAATCCGCGCAGGTCAAACCGCCGGGCATAACCGTCGATCCCGACCCAGACCGCCCAGAAATACAACAGCGCCGGTAAGGCGGCGGCGGCCATGATGCCGGTATAGGGCACGCCTGTCAGTTCCACCATGACAAAGGCCCCGGCCCCCATCAGCGGCGGCATGATCTGCCCGCCGGAACTGGCCACGGCCTCTACTGCTGCGGCGATGCGCTTGGGATATCCCAGCCGCTCCATCGCCGGTAAGGTGATCGCCCCGGTCGAGGCCACATTGGCCGAGGCCGAGCCAGAGATTGACCCGAAAAGTGCCGAGGACAGGACCGAAACCTTGGCCGCGCCCCCGCGCAAACGGCCGGCCGCCGCCGAGGCCACGTTCATGAAGCCTTGTCCCGCCTCGCCCGCATTCAGAACCGCGCCGAAAATGACGAAGATGGCCACCACGTTGACCGAAACAGCGGTCAGCGTTCCCCAAAGCCCGCCTTCGGCAATGGTGAGCGTGCCAAGAAAGCTTTCCAGCGGTGTGCCGGAATGGCCGAAACGGCCCGGGATATGTTGCCCGAAAAGCCCGTAGAGCAACGCTGTCAGCGCCACCAAGGGCAAGGGCCAGCCAATCGCCCGACGCGCCGCCTCCAACACCACGCAGATCAGCGCGGCGGCGATCCAGACCTGTAAATCGCCCTCTAAAAATCCGTATTGATCGGCCAGCGCATCATGGCTCAAGGCCACCCAAGCGGCCGCCGCAACACCCACCGCGCATAATGCCACGCCGGACCACAGCGCCATGCCCTGCCGCCCCCAGATCAGCACCCAAGGCAGCACGAAAATCAAATGCACCGGGCGACTGACCAGATTTGGGACAAGCCCGGAAAACACCAGCCCGATATGAAAAACGACAGAGGCCAGCGCGAAGCTGACCCAGACCACCCGCGCCACACCCTGCGGCGCGGGGCTATCGTTCATGCCTATGCTCACTTCTGCGCGTCGGTCAGGCTCATGCCCGCCTCTTCGTAAAACTGCACCGCGCCGGGGTGGATCTTGCCGGTTATATTGCCCATCAGGCCGTCATCGACGCCACCCCACCACTTGGCGGCTTCGGCCATTTGACCCTTCTGCTCCCAATAAGTTTTGGTCAGGCTATAGGCCGTGGCGTCATCCATCTTGGTGGTCGTATAGGCCACCACCGGCAGCGAGGTGGTCACGATATCTTCGTCCTGCCCCGCATAAGTCCCCGCCGGGATCACCAGTTTGGTGCGCTTGGTCTCGGCGATCTGCTCGTCACTCAGAGACAGCACCCTCACCCCGGTCGAGGCCGCGGCCTCCACCACGTTTGGCGCGGGCCACGACCCTGCGGTCACGAACCCGTCGATCTGGCCGTTCTTGAGCGCGGGCACCGCGTTCGACAACTCCACATCGGCAATCTCAACCTCATCCTTCACACCGAACAGACCAAGGTATTTCTCGCCCTCGCGCGCGCCGAAACTCCCCTTTCCCAGAAGGATCGTCTTGCCTTTCAGATCGTCGAAGGTTACCGCGCCGCTCTCTTCGCTCATCACGAAGTGCATGGTCAGCGAGGGGATCGGGAAAAGCGCGCGGATGTCATCAAAGGCCGGGTCGCCCTTACCTTCGAACATCGCCTTGCCGCCTTGGGCCAGCCGCACCAGAACCGGCGGCGTGGTAAAGACGTAATCGCCACCGCGCGCCCGCACCTCCATCACGTTCTGGACCGAGCCTTGGCTTTCCTCCACCGTGACGTTGATCTCGCCATCGCTGGCCCCTTCCATCGCCTCGGCGATCTGCACCGCCATTTGGTAATAGGACGAGGTCGATTTCGCCGATTTATACGTCACCCGCGTCTCGGCCATGGCCGGGGCCGCTGCCATGGCGCAGATCGCCGTTCCAAAAAGAATGGACCGAATATTCATTGCACTTCCTCCCTGTGATTTGGCCCCATAAGACCCGCCCGCGCACCAATGGTCAACGGCCCAAGACACAAGAAAAAACCGCCGCCCCAATGGGACGGCGGCCTCGCGCAACCATTGCTCCCAAAGACTTAAAGCAGGACTTTCGCTTTCTCGGTGACGGCCTCTGCGGTGATGCCGAATTTCTCGTAAAGCGTGCCCGCCGGGGCAGAGGCGCCAAAGCTGTCCATGCCGACAAACCCGGCCTTCTGCTCGCGCCCGCGTTCGCCACAGAGCCAACGATCCCAGCCTTGGCGCACGGCCGCTTCCACAGCCACGCGCACCGGCCCGGCCGGGAGCACCTGACGGCGCA
>DATFKJ010000091.1:0-2420 GCA_035268705.1 Roseovarius sp.
CTGCCGCCCAAGACCAATGAATACGCCCGTCTGATGAAGGAGAAAATCAGACTTGAGCGTCTCATGGCCTCGGGCGGTTGGGGGCCGACGGTGCCAACGGAATCTCTGAAACCGGGGCAATCGGGTGCAGGTGTCGTCGCGTTGCGCAATCGCTTGATGGAGATGGGTTTCCTGCGCCGCTCGGCCAGCCAAACCTATGACGAAACGCTTCAATCCGCCGTGCAGCAATTTCAGGCCGCGCATGGGCTTGAGACCGACGGTGTCGCAGGCGCGTCGACCATCAAGGCGATCAATACGCCAGTGGCGTCGCGCCTTCAGGCGGTCCTCGTGGCCATGGAACGCGAACGCTGGCTAAACATGGAGCGCGGCAAGCGTCACATATTGGTCAACCTGACCGATTTCACCGCGCGCATTGTCGATAGTGACCGCGTCACGTTCAGCACGCGCGCGGTCGTCGGCAAAAACCAATACGACCGCCGCAGTCCAGAGTTCTCGGACGTGATGGAGTACATGGTCATCAACCCCACGTGGCATGTTCCACGGTCGATCGCAGTGAAAGAATACCTTCCGAAGATGAAGCGAAATCGCAACGCGGCTGGCCATTTGCGCCTTTACAACAGCCGCGGCCAGCAAGTCAGCCGGAGCGCGATCAACTTCAACGCCTACAATGCATCGAACTTCCCCTTCGCGATCAAGCAGCCGCCTTCGAGCCGTAATGCACTTGGCTTGGTGAAGTTCATGTTCCCCAACAAATACAACATCTATCTGCACGATACGCCCAAGAAGAGCCTGTTCCAACGCGCGCAGCGTGATTTCAGCCACGGCTGCATCCGCCTGCACCAGCCGTTCGAGTTCGCCTATGAGATCCTTTCGAAACAGGAAAGCAATCCGAAGGCATTTTTCCAAGCCACGCTGGATACAGGCCAAGAAACCTATGTTCATTTGGAGAAGAACGTGCCGGTTCACATCATTTATCGCACTGCCTTCACCCAAGCCAAAGGACCGACGCAATACCGCAACGATGTCTATGGGCGTGATGCGCGCATCTGGGATGCGCTCAGCAAGGCAGGGGTTTCACTGCGGGCTGTTCGGGGCTAAACCCGTCCCCGAACAAGGGGACGCTCATGGCCTACACGATTGAACAGATTGCGACGGCGCTTGGGGCCAAGGCCCTTGGCGCCGTTGATATTGAAGTGGATAGCGTCGCTGAACCGGCTGACGCCGCGCCCACACAATTGGCCCTTGCCATGAAACCGGAATACGCAGAGGCCCTGCCGCAGGGCCGTGCGCGCGCTGCTATGCTGTGGGAGGGCGCAGACTTGCAGGCCCTCGGGCTTGATGCGGCGATCATTTCTCCAAGGCCACGTTTTGCCTTGTCGGGCCTCAGCGCCATGATGGACCCGGGACAGGGCTGGGACGAGGGCATTCACCCGACTGCGGTCATTCACGACACGGCAGTTCTTGGCGAAGGCGTTTCTGTCGGACCTCTTTCGGTGATCTGCAAAGGCGCCGTCATCGGGGCAGGCACCATCATCGGGCCGCAATGCTTCGTTGGTGCGGATGCAGAGATCGGCGAAAGCGGTTTTCTGCGCGAAGGTGTGCGCATTGGAGCGCGTGTTCGAATCGGCAATCGATTCACTGCGCAACCCAGTACGGTGATCGGAAGCGATGGCTTTTCCTATGTCACGCCCGAAGTTTCCGGCCCCGAGAAAGTGCGCCAAACCCTCGGCGATCAGGGTGAAATCAAAGCCCAAAAACATGCGCGCATCCACTCGCTTGGGGCCGTGTCCATCGGTGATGATGTGGAGGTCGGCTCGAACTGTGCCATTGATCGTGGTACCGTGCGCGACACCGTGATCGGCAGCGGCACCAAGATCGACAACCTCGTGCAAATTGGACACAATTGTATCATCGGGTCCGATTGTCTGCTTTGTGGGCAGGTCGGGTTGGCCGGGTCGGTCAAGGTCGGCGACAACGTTGTGATGGCGGGGCAGACCGGGGCGGCGGACAACATTTTTATCGGTGATAACGTCATCACCGGTGGCGCGACCAAACTCATGTCGAATGTCCCGAAGGGGCGCGTCATGCTCGGTTATCCCGCAATCCAGATGGACTCCCAGATGGAAATTTACAAAGGCTTGCGCAGGCTCAAGAGGCTGTTCAAGGATGTCGCAGAGCTTAAGAAAACTGTTTCAAACCAAAGTCAGAGTGACTAAATCCAAGCCGGACAATCCCAAAAGGTTACGCCCATGAATATCAAGGATCGTGTCATCGGAATTATTGCAGAGCAGGCGGTTCTGGAACCCTCGGATGTAAAGATGGACAGCACCTTGGAGGACCTCGGAATTGATAGCCTCGGCCTCGTCGAGAGCATTTTCGCCATCGAGGAAGAATTCGATATCTCGGTGCCATTCAACGCA
>DATFKJ010000092.1:0-4678 GCA_035268705.1 Roseovarius sp.
CGAATTCGCCCTCGACCGTCACTTCACCTTTGTCGTTCACTTCGGCCACCATGGCCTCCTTCTGCTTGAGCCGGCGCAAAAGCACGGATGTGCGCCGGTCCACAAATCTTTGGGTCAAACGCTCGTGCAGCGCGTCCGACAATCGGTCTTCTACCGCGCGTGTCGCGCCGCGCCAATGCAATTCGTCATCGACCCAACCCTTTCGTTGCGCAACATAGGTCCATGTCCGGATATAAGACAGACGTTTCGACAATGTGTCGATATCGCCGTCGGTCCTATCAATGCGCTTGACTTGCCGCGCCAGCCAGTCATCCGGCACCCGGCCCCGTTCATGCAGGTCGCTGTAAATCGTCTCCAAAAGCCCCGCGTGTTCCACGTGGCTGATGCCGCGGAAATCGGGGATTCGGCAGACATCCCAAAGCAGGCGCACGGAGGCTCCGTCACTGGCACGTGCGCGCACCTCGGCCTGTTCGGAAAGGCTGCGCAGCGCGCGCAGGTCGTCGGCCTCCCGCGCGCGGACCAACCACTCACCCTCGGGCTTGGCCTCAAGCGAGGATATCAGCGCATCCAGCTTGCCAAACGACAGCTTGGGATTGCGCCATTCCAGCTTGCGAATTGGGGCAAAGCGGTGGTCCATGATGGCCTGCGCCACTTCGTCAGGCAGCTCGGGCGCCTCGCCGGTCACACCGAAGGTGCCGTGGCTCATGCCCCGGCCCGCGCGGCCCGCGATCTGGGCCAACTCGTTGGGCGCCAGCGCCCGCATTCGCCGCCCGTCGAACTTCGACAGCGATGAAAACGCCACGTGGTCAATATCAAGGTTCAGGCCCATGCCGATGGCATCCGTAGCCACGAGGTAATCCACATCGCCATTCTGATACAGATCGACCTGCGCATTGCGCGTGCGCGGGGAAAGCGCCCCCATCACCACCGCCGCACCGCCCTTTTGACGGCGCAGAAGTTCGGCAATGGAATATACATTATCAACCGAAAACCCAACAATGGCGCTTCTCGGTGGCATTTTGCTTATCTTTTTCGAACCTGAGTAGGAAAGTTGCGACATCCGCTCGCGGCTCAGGAATTCCACCCCCGGCACCAAGGCCGCAATCGCACCACGCATGGTGTGGCTACCCAAGAACTGCGTCTCGCGCAGCCCCCGGGCGCGCAACAAGCGGTCGGTAAAGACATGCCCGCGTTCAGGGTCGGCGCAAAGCTGAATTTCGTCGATGGCCACGAAATCGGCGCCCAAACCTTCGGGCATCGCCTCGACCGTGCAGACCCAGTATTGCGCCCGCTCCGGCACGATCCGTTCCTCGCCTGTCACAAGCGCCACCACCGATGGCCCCCGCGCGGCAACGATCCGGTCATAGACCTCGCGTGCCAGAAGACGCAGCGGCAGGCCGATCACCCCCGTGCGATATCCCAGCATCCGCTCGATCGCGAAATGCGTCTTGCCTGTGTTCGTGGGGCCCAGAACCGCCAAGGTTCTGGACTGCGCGGCCATCGACATTGGCCCAACTCCCTCAATTGTCAGAGATCGGCGCCCCCGGTTTCGCGGGCCACACGTTCCAGTGCCTTGGTTACGTCCTCGGACTGCGGATGTATAGCCGCCGAGCGTTCAAAGGCCTCTTGGGCCAGATCGGAATGCCCCACTTCCTCCAGAACCGCGCCCAAACTGTACATCGCGTTGAAATTATGCGGGTTGAGCGCCAAGGCCCGCGCCAGATCATCCAAGGCCGGACCAAACAAATCGACATTGGCAAAGGCAATCGCCCGCAGGTGCCAGCCTTCGGCGAATTCCGGCGCATGATCGGTCAGCGCGGTCAGATGTTCGATAGCGTGCCGCGAATCACCGCCCTCCAGCGCCTCGCGCCCACGCTTGAGCAACAGGTCCATCGCCGGAGACCCGGTTTTCGACCATTCATGCTCGATCTCGCGGGCCAGACGGCGGGCCTCCTTCGGCTCCGCCTCGGGCAGTTGCTCCAACATCTCCATGGCGCGGTCAGTGTTTTCCCCCGCCACAGGTAGGGAAAACGCGACTACAACAGAAAGTGCCGCCACGATACGGTTGAGAATGCGGTGTCCTATGCCCATAGATAAAGAATGTAGCGAACTGGCCGCCGAGTCAAAGACCCGGGCCATCAATTATTCCTGAGGAGTACCGCCATGAGTGATGTCATCAACACAGCCGTCGCCGCCCTGAACGATAAAATGTCGGGCGGATTCGACGGCACTGCCAAGTTCATGATCGAAGGCGAAGGCGCCATCATGATCGACGGTGACGGCGCACGCGCCGCCGATGACGAGGCGGAGGTCACACTCACCGCGGATGCCGATACCTTCCAATCCATCCTCGAAGGCGATCTTGACCCGACAGCGGCCTTCATGTCCGGCAAACTGGCCGTGGATGGCGATATGGGCATGGCCATGAAGCTGGGCAGCGTTCTGAGCTGATGGAACACGCGCCCTTCCACGCCGATGTCGCCGACGGGCCGGAGGGTGGCCGCGCCTTTTGGCTGCGGGCAGCGGACGGGGTGCGCATCCGAATCGGGCTCTGGACGCCCGAAGGCGCGGACAAGGGGACGGTCCTGCTGTTCCCCGGCCGCACCGAATATGTCGAAAAATATGGCCGCGCGGCGCGGGATTTCGCCACGCGCGGCTATGCCACCCTCGTGGTGGACTGGCGCGGGCAAGGCTTGGCCGACCGCCTGCTTGACGACAGCATGTCGGGCCACGTCAATGTCTTCAGCGACTACCAAAAAGACGTCGAGGCCGTGGTGCAGGCTCTGGACAAGTTTGATCTGCCCAAGCCGCTTCACCTTTTGGGGCACTCCATGGGGGGCTGCATCGGGTTGCGTGCCGTGATGAACGGCCTGCCCGTGACCTCCTGTAGTTTCACCGGCCCGATGTGGGGGATTCGCATCGCATCCCCGCTGCGCCCGGTGGCGTGGTCGCTAAGCTGGGGCAGCCGACAGATGGGGCTTTGCCACCTCTACGCGCCGGGCACGAAATCCGACACCTACGTGTTGGTCGACCCGTTCGAGGCCAACAAGCTGACCTGTGACCGTGACATGTACGAGTACATGATACATCAGGCCCGGGTGCATCCCGAACTCACCCTCGGCGGTCCCAGCCTGCGCTGGCTGCACGAGGCCCTGAGTGAAACGCTTGCCTTGTCGCGCCTGCCCTCGCCCAACCTGCCATGCCTGACGCTTCTGGGCACAGACGAGGATATCGTCGATATCCCGCGCATCCGCTCGCGCATGAACTTATGGCCGGGCGGGCAGCTTGAAGAAATCGACGGTGGCCGGCACGAGGTGATGATGGACACCCCCGAGATGCGCAAACGCGTCTTCGACATGCTGGCGGCGCACTATGACGCCGCCGCCAAGGGTTTCACGAGTCCCGCGTCACCGGCAGGCGTTGTCGCCCAAGCCCACTGATCTCCAACTCCATCACATCACCGTCTTTCAGGTAACGGGGCGGTTTCATCCCCATCCCCACGCCCGGCGGCGTGCCGGTGGCGATCACGTCGCCCGGCTGAAGGCTCATCACCTCGCTCAGGTGCGCGATGATCTGCGCCACGGTGAAATTCATCGTCGCGGTGTTGCCGGTCTGCATCCGCTCGCCGTTCACCTCCAGCGACAGGTCCAGGGTTTGCGGGTCGCCCACCTCGTCGGGCGTCACCAACCAAGGCCCGACCGGCCCAAAGGTGTCGCAGCTTTTGCCCTTGGTCCACTGGCCCGACATCTTCGCCTGAAAATGCCGCTCGGACACATCATTGACGATGCAATAGCCCGCCACATGGTCCAAAGCCTCGGCCTCGGATACATATTTCACCGGTTTGCCGATCACCACGCCAAGCTCGACCTCCCAATCGGTCTCCTCTGACCCGCGCGGCATACGCACCGTGTCACGCGCCCCGATAATGGACGACGTGGCCTTCATGAACACCACCGGATGGGTCGGCAATTCCATGTTCATCTCGGCGGCGTGATCGGTGTAATTGAGGCCGATTGCCACCAGCTTGCCGATATTGCCCACCGGCGGGCCAAGCCGCGGGTCGCCCGTCACAAGCGGCAGGCCCTCGGGGTCCACACTCGGCAGTTTGCCAAGGATCGGCCCGGCCAAATCGGGCACCACGCCCGACAGGTCGCGCAGGCGCCCTTCGCTGTCGATCATCCCGGGCTTTTCCTGCCCCGACTCTCCGTAGCGTACGAATTTCATCTGTGTCCCCTGTCCGGCATTGGAATTGGGCGCAGGATAACCGCAGGTCTTGGCAGTGCAAGGGGCTGGCATGTATTGCGCTAGGCCCTATCCTTTTGCACATGGTTCTGGAGTTCAAACCCCAAGGTATCTACTGCCCAGCCGGTGATTTTTTCATCGACCCGTGGAGGCCGGTGGACCGCGCGCTCATCACCCACGGCCACGCCGATCACGCGCGCCCCGGTAACGCGCGCTACCTTGCCACCCATGCCGCAGGGCCGGTGATGCGCCATCGGCTGGGCGAGATCACTTTGGACGGTGTGGACTACGGCGAGGCCCGCCGCATCGGCGATGCAACGGTCTCCTTCCACCCCGCGGGCCACGTCCCCGGCTCGGCGCAAATCCGGGTCGAGGTGGCGGGCGAGGTCTGGGTCGTCTCGGGCGACTACAAAACCGCGCCTGACCGTTTGTGCGA
>DATFKJ010000093.1:0-2206 GCA_035268705.1 Roseovarius sp.
CGGCGTCGCGTCCCGAATAACTGTTGCAAAGCCCTCCCAGGGTCGGGCGCGGCCCTTCGTCCCAATCTGCCGACCTTCGCCCCACCGGCCAATCACTCCTCGCGAAGAAGCCCGTCAGGGCTGATGAGCGCCGTCGCCAAACCGTACAAAACTCCCGTACGTTTCGTACAAAACCCTGCGCGCGGTCTGTTAACCTGCCGGGGCACCGCAAAAAATACCGACGCGATACCGCACAAATACAGACGCGATGCAGCCCGGCATTTTTCCTGTTAACCCAAGCACTTACCCCCGATTCGCGTCAGAAGTCCGTCGGCGCGCCGCCCTCCGCCTTGCGCCGCTCCACGAACCCGGCCAATTCCTCGCGGATGGCCTCCTCCATCGGCGGAGCCTCAAAGCTGGCCAGGATATCGCGGTACGTCTGATGCGTGCGCTCGGCGGTCCAAGTGCCGCCCGCCGCCTGCCATGCCTCGAAGTTGCGCCAATCGCTCAGGAAGGGCTGGTAGAAGGCCGTGGTATAACGGTCCTGCGTGTGCTGGATGCCAAAGAAATGGCCCTGATCACCCACTTCCCGGATCGCCTCGATGGCGATGTCATCGGGGGTCGTCGCGGTAAGCATCGGGTCCATATACCGTTGAATATGCTGCAAAATTTCGCAATCCATAACGAATTTCTCCGGGCTGGCGATCAGCCCGCCTTCCAGCCATCCGGCGGCGTGATAGACCATGTTGGCCCGCGCCTGCACCGCCGACCACAGGCTGTTCGAGGTTTCCCACATCGCCTGCCCGTCCGGCACATTGGCCGCACAAACGCCACTGGCCCGCATCGGCAGCTTGTAGAACCGCGCCAATTGCCCGGTCATCTGCGTCGCGCGCATGTATTCCGGCGTCCCGAAGGCCGGCGCGCCCGATTTCATATCGACGTTGCTGGTGAACGTCCCGATGGCACAGCAGGCGCCGGGCCGGATCGCCTGCGCCAGCACCACGGCGCAAAGGCCTTCGGCCAGCGACTGCGCCACCGCCCCGGCCATCGTCACCGGCGCCATGGCCCCGGCCAAGGTGAAGGGGGTTACCACAAGCCCTTGATTTCGCCGGGCAATTCGCATCCATCCATCCAGCATCGGATAGTCATGCTTGAGCGGCGAGGTGGAGTTGATGTTGGTGAACATATGCGGTTTGGCCTCGAACTCCTCCTCCGTCAAACCGCCCGCGATACGCACCATTTCCATCACGTCCTCAACCCGCTCCTTGCCAAGGCAATAGGCGTGCGACACCTTGTCGGTCAGGGTCAGCTTGTCATAAAGCACATCCAGATGCCGGATGCTGGCGTGGATGTCCTGCGGTTCCACCGGGTAGCCGCCGATGAAATGGATGCAGTTGAAATACTGGCTTAATTTCAACAGGTTCTGGCACATCTCGCGGGTGCCTGTGGCCTTGCGCCCGGTGGTCAGATCCCAGTAACTCGGCGGCGAGGAAACATTGCCGAAATTCAGATGCGGCCCGCCCATGGTGATCTCACGCGCGGGGTTGCGCGGGGTGATCGTCCATTGCTCGGGCGCTTTGGCGATCATCTCCATGACGAAATCGCGCCCCATGCGCACGTTTTCGCCATTGATCGTACAACCACCCGAGGCGCGCAGGATCTCGACCGCTTCGGGGTTCAGGAACTCGATCCCGATCTCTTCGAGAATCCGCATCGCCCCGTCATGCACGGCCTGCACGCCCTCATCCGTCAGGGGGTCAACCGGCCTGTCGACGTTAATGGGTGGGCTCCATGGCATCTGCTCGATCGCGGCTGTGCCGCGTCGTTCCGCATTGCCCGCGCGGCCACCACCCCGACGTCTGCGTTTCGCCTCTATTGCCATGGCTTCTGTGCCTCCTGTGCGCCTCCCGTCAGGGAAGCACCGGAATCATCCCGGCGTTTGCCCCTTTGCGACCGATCCTGTCGTTTTTGAAAAAGGCCCTAGCGGAGGCGCGCCATTCTACGCCGCCGCCCTGTCCAGAGGATGTAAAGCCCAAGGCTCACCACAACGATCGTACCACCGGTCAGCATCATCGGCGTCGGCGCCTCACCCACCCCAAGCCACACCCAAAGCGGGCCCAAAACGGTTTCCAGCAACATCAAGAGGCTCACGTTCGAAGCATGGGTATAGCGCGAGGCCAACGACAGTAGGAAAAACGACACCGGCAGCACGATGATCCCGGTGGTC
>DATFKJ010000094.1:0-4729 GCA_035268705.1 Roseovarius sp.
AGGCACCGGCATGCAGCACAACCTGCATTGAGGTGCGACATGGGTATTGGCACAACGCGGATGAGTTGGGAGAGCGCGGCATGAGGATCACTTGCCCCTATTGCGGAGAGCGTGACCGGCGCGAGTTTTATTATCAGGGCGATGCCGTGGCGCTTGATCGGCCCGACCCCGAGGCCGGGGAGGTGGCGTGGGATGACTACATTCACAACCGCGACAACCCGGCGGGGGTGACCCGTGATTTGTGGTATCACGAAACCGGCTGTGGCGCTTGGGTGGTGGTGACCCGCAATACCGTCACGCATGAGGTTTTGAGCTGTGAGTTGGCGCGCGACGCCAAGGAGGCGGGCGCATGAGACTTGCAGGAAAGGGTCAGATCGACCGCAGCCGCCCGGTCAAGTTCCGTTTTGACGGCGTGGAATACGAGGGGTTGAAGGGCGATACGCTGGCCTCGGCGCTGTTGGCCAATGACCAGCGGATGGTGGCGCGGTCGTTCAAGTATCACCGCCCGCGCGGGATCATGACAGCGGGCAGTGAAGAGCCGAATGCCCTTGTCACCCTTGGCCTTGGTCCGGCGCAGGACCCCAATGCGCGGGCGACCATGGTGGAACTTTCCGAAGGGCTGATGGCCCGGCCGCAGAATTGCTGGCCCTCGCTTGGGTTTGACGTGCTGTCAGTCAATAATCTGGTCGCCCCCTTCCTTGGGGCAGGGTTTTATTACAAGACCTTCATGTGGCCCAAGGCGGCGTGGGAAAAGCTATACGAGCCGGTTATCCGGCGCGCGGCGGGGCTTGGGGCCTTGTCTATGGAGGCCAATACCGACCGCTATGAAAAGGCCTTTGCCCATTGTGATCTGTTGGTGGTCGGTGCGGGGCCTGCGGGGCTTATGGCGGCCTTGGCAGCGGGGCGCGCGGGGGCCGATGTGATCCTCTGCGACGAGGATATGCGCACCGGTGGGCGGCTGAATGCCGAACGCATTGAGGTGGGTGGGCAGTCAGGCGCGGCGTGGGCCGAGGCCATGACCGCCGAGTTGCAGGAGATGCCCAATGTGCGGGTTATGACCCGGACCACGGTTACGGGCGCCTATGACCAAGGGACATATGGCGCGCTAGAGCGGCTGTCGCCAGATGTGGCCATGCGCCCCGGTGCGCCGCGCGAGTGCTTCTGGCGCATCGTGGCAAAGCGCGCGGTTCTTGCGGCGGGGGCCTTGGAGCGGCCCGTCGCCTTTGCCAACAACGACCGGCCCGGGGTGATGATGGCGGGGGCTGTGCGTGCCTATGTCAACCGCTGGCGGGTCAGTCCGGGGCGGAGCGTGGCGGTATTTGGCAATAACGACAGCGCGCATCGCACTGCCGCTGACCTGATCGCGGCCGGTGTGCATGTGAGCGCCCTGATCGACAGTCGCGCCGAGGCGCGCTGTGATCTGGACGTCCCGTTCTATGCGGGCCGCGAGGTGAGCGCGGTACATGGCGGGCGCGGTGTTGAGGCCATTTCGATCAGCTCGATCAGCGGGAATGAGAAAATTCAGACAGATACGCTGGCGGTGTCGGGTGGCTGGAACCCATCGGTGCATTTGACTTGTCATATGAACGGACGGCCCACGTGGAACGAACAGATCGCGGCATTCGTTCCGCAAGACGGGGCCGTTCCGGGAATGGTCACCGCAGGGGCCTGTCGCGGCGATTTTTCGACCCGTGCCTGCCTTGAGGGCGGGTTGGCCGCAGCGCGTGAGGTGTTGCAGGATTTGGGCCACGCGGTGCCGGAGATTGACCTGCCCCGTGCCGAGGATAGCACCTATGACATTGCGCCGCTTTGGGCGGTGCCGGGCAAGGGGCGTGCGTGGCTGGATTTCCAGAACGATGTGACGGTGAAGGACGTCAAGCAAGCCGCGACTGAGAATTTCCAAAGCGTGGAGCATATGAAGCGTTACACCACGCAGGGCATGGCCCCGGATCAGGGCAAGAACTCAAACATCGGGGCCTTGGCGGTGCTGGCCGATGCCACGGGGCGGGGCATTCCCGAGACGGGGACGACCACCTATCGCCCGCCGTTCGTACCGGTGCCTATCGCGGCCTTGGGCGCGGGCGGGCAGGGCAAGGGCTTTGCGCCCGAACGCTTCACCACCTCGCACAAGGCGAGCGTGGCGCGCGGCGCGCCGATGATCGAAGCCGGGCTGTGGTTTCGGCCCAGCTATTTCCCGCAAACGGGCGAGGCCCATTGGCGGCAATCCTGTGACCGTGAGGTGCGCATGGTGCGCGAGGCCGTGGGCGTGACCGATGTCTCGACCCTTGGCAAGATCGACATTCAGGGGCCGGATGCCGGGGCGTTTCTGGATTTCGTCTATACCAATATGTTCTCGACGCTGAAGGTGGGGCGGGTGCGCTATGGTCTGATGCTGCGCGACGATGGCCATGTGATGGATGACGGCACCACGGCCCGATTGGGCGAAAACCATTACCTGATGACGACCACCACGGCGGCGGCGGGGCAGGTGATGCGCCATCTTGAGTTCGTGCATCAGGCCCTGCGGCCTGATCTCGATGTGCGGTTCACCTCGGTCACCGAGCAATGGGCGCAGTTTGCTGTAGCGGGGCCGAAGGCGCGCGAGGTGCTGAACGGCCTGCTGGACGTGCCGCTGAATGATGAGGGCTGGCCCTTCATGTCCTGCGGGGCGGTCACGCTGGCCGGGATCAAAGGGCGGCTGTTCCGTATCTCCTTTTCGGGCGAGCATGGCTACGAGATCGCCGTGCCCTCACGCTATGGCGATGCCCTGTTCCGCGCCTTGGTCAGCCGGGCCGAGGGGGCGGGCGGCGGGCCTTACGGGATGGAGGCGCTCAACGTGCTGCGGCTTGAAAAGGGCTTTATCACCCATGCGGAAATTCATGGCCGGGTCACCGCCTTTGACATTGGCATGGAGCGGATGGTGAGCGCCAAGAAGGATTGCATCGGCAAGACGGCTGCCGCGCGTGAGGGGCTGAACGGCCCGGACCGTGAACAGCTTGTGGGCCTGCGGCCGGCGGGCGAGGTCAAGATGCTGATTGCCGGGGCGCATCTGTTCAACGCCGAAGACGCGGCGGTGCGGGTGAACGACCAAGGCTATATCACCTCGGTTGGTTATTCGCCGACCCTGGAGACCAATATCGGCCTTGGTTTCCTGCGCAATGGCCGCGCGCGGCATGGCGAGGTGGTTCGCATGGTGGACCATCTGAACGGTGTGGAAACCCTTTGCGAGGTTTGTGACCCGGTGCAGTTCGATCCAGAAGGAGGGCGGATGCGTGGTTGAATTGAAAGCAAAAACGCCCTGTGAGGGATTGTTGCCCTTGGACGTCGGCCCCTTGCGTCTGAGCGAGGTTGAGGCCGGACCGATAACCTCGGTCGCCGTCTTCAAGGGGCAGGAGGCCGCACTTTCCAAGGCCATGCAGGCGGCGCACGGCCTGAACATGCCCAAGCCCAATCGGGTGAACGAGGCTGGAGAGGCACGCGCGATCTGGTTCGGCCCGCAAATGGCGCTTGTGACAGGTGTTGTCGCGGATGACAGCCTGTCGACCCATGCGGCCCTGACCGATCAGTCGGATGCATGGGCGGTTGTGCGGCTGGACGGCGCGGGGGCCGCCGATGTCTTGGCACGCTTGACGCCGGTTGACCTGCGAAAGGATGGCCTTGGCCCGGGAAAGACGGCACGCACCGAAGTACAGCATATGCAGGCTTCCGTCACCTGTCTGGGCGTGGAGTGTTATCAGATCATGGTGTTCCGCGCCTTCGCGGAAACGCTGGTGCATGATCTGAAATGCGCGATGCAGGCCGTGGCGGCGCGGCGGCAATAAGGGGACGCAAAGGTGGAGTTTCCCCGGCGCGCCCCCTTTCATTCTTTGGACGGGGCATTAGGTTGGGCGCGATGATCCAAGACACCACGAGGTGACCATGACCCGCTTTGCCGCCCTTATTCCCGCCCTTGTTCTCGCAACACCCTTGGCCGCGCAAGACAGGGAAAGTATTTGTTTCGCCTCGGCCGGGATCGTGGATGCCGCGGTGGAAGCGCGTAGTGACGGGATGGGCCAGAAAAAAGCTATACGGACCATCGGCAATGGCCTTGAGGGCGATGCGGCGATTTACAAGGCCGCCGTTCAGCCGATCGTCAACTGGGTCTACGGCCTTGAAGAAGAGCAACTGAACGATGAGGTCGGCGCGACCTACGAGAAGGCCTGTCTGGCGCAGTAAACTCTGCGCCTCACCGGCTTGCTCAATCGGCTGGCTTGCCCATATATGGATATATGAGCCTGCCCCCCGGATTCCTTGACGAGCTACGCTCGCGCCTGTCGCTGACCGATGTGGTCGGGCGCAAGGTGATGTGGGACACCCGAAAATCCAATCAGGGCAAGGGCGACATGTGGGCGCCTTGCCCCTTCCACCACGAAAAAACCGCCAGCTTCCATGTCGATGACCGGAAGGGCTTTTATTACTGTTTCGGCTGTCACGCCAAGGGTGACGCGATCTCTTTCGTGCGCGAAACCGAGAACGTGGATTTCATGGAGGCGGTGCGCATTCTGGCCGGGGAAGCGGGCATGACAATGCCGGAACGCGACCCGCAGGCACAGGAGAAAGCCGACCGTCGCACGCAATTGGCCGAGGTCATGGAAATGGCCGTTCAGCATTTTCGCCTGTCTTTGAAAACGGGCGCGGGGGCGGCGGCGCGTGACTATCTTGCCGGGCGTGGCCTTGATGAGGCGGCGCA
>DATFKJ010000095.1:0-16682 GCA_035268705.1 Roseovarius sp.
GCGTTCGGCCTTCGCCAGCCAACGACGATGCCGCGCGCCGCGCCACTCTTCGGTCCCTCCAGTATACAGGCGCAGCCATCTTGCCGCTGGCTCCAGATACCGGGCGCGGTCTGCTTTGTCGCTTTGCCACAGCAGCTCCAAAAGAGGCGTGCCTTCCGCCCGTGCCACTATCATGAGATTGTGCATCGGGCTATGATGCAATGGTTCGACCACGCGATAAGGGCCTTGCGCCATCACCGGCCAAATCCGCTCAAGCTCGTTCCACTCGCGCTGCGACAAGGCCGGGTCATCCTCAAGAAACATCCGCATCACCGCTGGCAGCCCGCCCATGCTGCAAGCGATGATCGCACGCTTGCCCGTGACCAGCCGAAGGATCTCTTGAATCTCGACGGTTTCCAGAACGGGATCGGCGGCTTGTGCAGCGTTAAACCGTTCGGTCACTTGCAATATCCGCTCTATATCATCGGCGATTTTCTGGGGGGCTTTGCTCATGGTCTCAGAATTCCCCAGCCGGCACCCCCCGTCAACCGAATTGAACCTGCCCGGCAGCGCCGCTAGAGTGACTGCAAATCAGCAGCCACAGGATCAATGCCATGTCTGACACTCCCGTTTCCGAAATGTCGTTCGAAGCGGCCATGCAAGAACTGGAACAGGTCGTGGGTAAGCTGGAACGCGGCGATGTGGCGCTTGAGGAATCGATCACGCTGTATGAACGCGGTGCTGAACTCAAGAAACGCTGTGAGGCCAAGTTGAAAGAGGCCGAGGAAAAAGTTGCCGCCATTACGCTTGATGCGGATGGCACGCCGACCGGAACCACGCCGGTTGACGCGGGCTGACCTGCCGCCATGGATAGCTTCCTTGCCGGGCGCACAGTCGACCGTGATGATGATCTTGAACGGCAGCCTTTCGACGTCGCTTTGAAGCGGGCGCAAACGCTGGTCGCCGCCGCCAAGGACGAGGCCTTGCGCCGGTCTTCCCATCCGGACCTGACCGACGCCATGCGATACGCGCTTTCGGGCGGGAAAGCCCTGCGCGCGTTCTTGGTGCTGGAATCCGCACGCATAAACGGGGTCGATACGCGTATGTCGCTAGGCCCCGCGCTTGCAATCGAATGCATCCATGCCTATTCGCTGATCCACGACGATCTGCCCTGCATGGACGACGACGATCTTCGCCGGGGCCAACCGACCGTGCATCGCAAATGGAACGAACATATTGCGGTTCTGGCGGGCGACGCTTTGCAGACCTTGGCCTTCGAACTGCTGTGCGAGCCGACACAATGCGATGCGCAGGTCCGGCTGGACCTCGTTAGATCACTGGCCTTGGCTGCGGGTCACATGGGCATGGTCGGCGGCCAGATAATGGACATTGCCGCCGAAACCAGTGAAACACCATTTAGCCTTGATCAGATAAAACAAGTGCAGCAAGGCAAAACCGGGGCCTTGATCCGTTGGTCGGCCCGGTCTGGGGCCGTCCTGTCGCAAGCCGGTGACGCGCGCTGTAAAGCGCTTGATACCTACGGTGAATGTCTCGGGCTGGCGTTCCAGATCTGGGATGATGTGCTTGACATTGAGGGCGATGCCAATCTGATGGGTAAGGCCGTGGGCAAGGACGAGGATCGCGGCAAAGCCACCTTCGTCAGCCACATGGGCCTTGATGGGGCCAAGAAATATGCTGCCGAACTCGTGTGCAAAGCCTGCGATGCCCTAGATTTATACGAAGAGCAGGGCGAGTGCTTGCGCGAGGCCGCCCGCTTCGTTATCTCGCGCCGTGTATAAGAAAGGCGTTAGCCATGTCTCAGCCACCGCTGACCCCGAATCCCGAGACCCCGTTTTTGGATCGCGTTCAAACGCCTGCCGATCTCAAGACGTTTTCCGATACCCAACTCACCCAGTTGGCACAGGAACTGCGGGCCGAAACGATTTCGGCGGTGTCGCAAACCGGTGGGCATTTGGGTGCGGGGCTGGGTGTGGTGGAACTCACAGTGGCGCTGCATTCGGTCTTCGACGCGCCGCGTGACAAGATCGTTTGGGATGTCAGCCATCAATGCTATCCGCACAAGATCCTGACCGGGCGGCGCGACCGCATGCGCACCTTGCGGCAAAAGGACGGGCTGTCGGGTTTCACCAAACGCTCCGAGTCGCCCTACGATCCTTTCGGCGCGGCCCATAGCTCAACCTCGATCAGTGCCGCACTTGGCTTTGCCGTGGCGCGCGATCTGGGCGGGGCCTGTGACACCGGGCATGGCGATGCCATCGCCGTTATCGGGGACGGGGCCATGTCGGCCGGCATGGCGTTCGAGGCAATGAACAACGCCGGCCACCTCGGCAAACGCCTGATTGTCATTCTGAACGATAACGAGATGTCCATTGCGCCGCCCGTGGGTGCGCTCTCGTCGTACCTTTCGCGGCTTTATGCCGGTGAGCCGTTTCAGGAATTCAAAGCTGCCGCCAAGGGCGCTGTCTCGCTCTTGCCGCCGCCATTTCAGGAGGGTGCCAAACGCGCCAAGGAAATGCTCAAGGGCATGACCGTGGGCGGCACGCTCTTCGAGGAACTGGGCTTCAGCTATGTCGGCCCCATCGACGGCCATGACATGGATCAGCTTTTGCCAGTGTTGCGCACCGTGCGGCAACGCGCCAACGGCCCGATCCTGATCCATGTTTGCACCAAGAAGGGTAAAGGGTACGCCCCGGCCGAAACCCGCAGCGATGGCGGCCACGCCACGGCGAAGTTCGATGTGGCCACCGGCGAGCAAAAGAAAGCTGCTTCGAACGCGCCAAGCTATACCAAGGTCTTTGCCGAGGCGCTGCTGCAAGAAGCGGCCATTGATGACAAGATCTGCGCAATCACCGCCGCCATGCCCGATGGCACCGGTTTGGACCTTTTCCAAAGCCGCTATCCCAGCCGTTGCTTTGATGTCGGGATTGCCGAGCAACACGCCGTGACATTCTCCGCTGGCTTGGCGGCCGGGGGGATGAAGCCGTTTTGCGCGCTCTATTCGACGTTCCTGCAACGAGGCTACGATCAGGTCGTTCATGATGTCGCCATCCAGCGGCTTCCGGTGCGCTTCGCCATTGATCGTGCCGGACTTGTCGGGGCCGATGGGGCCACCCACGCCGGAAGTTACGATGTCGCCTATCTTTCCAATCTTCCCGGATTTACCGTCATGGCCGCCGCGGACGAGGCGGAACTGAAACATATGGTCGCCACCGCCGTGGCGCATACCGATGGCCCAATCGCCTTTCGCTACCCGCGTGGCGAAGGTGAAGGCGTTGACATGCCCGAGCGCGGCGAGGTTCTGGAAATCGGCAAGGGCCGGATGATCCAAGAGGGACGCCGCGTGGCCCTTCTGTCATTCGGGACGCGCCTGAGCGAGGTCATGAAAGCCGCCGAAGCACTCGAAGCGCGCGGGATCAAACCCACCGTGGCCGATGCCCGCTTCGCCAAGCCGCTGGATGCTGCTCTCATTCTCGAACTGGTCGCCAACCACGAAGCCCTGATCACGGTCGAGGAAGGGGCCATCGGCGGATTCGGTAGCCATGTCAGCCATCTTTTGGCCGAACAGGGCCTTTTCGATCACGGGCTGAAATTCCGCTCCATGGTCCTGCCGGACATCTTCATTGATCAGGCCACGCCGGAAGACATGTACGCGACCGCAGGTCTCAGCGCCGCCCACATCGAGGCGCGTGTTCTGGATGTCCTGGGCGTGGCGCAAATCGACAGTAAGCGGGCCTGACCCGGATCAGGCCACGGGCCGCGTCGTGGATGCAGCGGCGCCCACGACCTCTGAAAGACCCAACAGATCGGCGGCCAAGGGGCTGGATTTGCGCCAGATCATGCCGACGGTCCGTCCGGGCTCGGGGGCCGGAAAATGCGCAAGGCTTACATTGGCCGAGCGTGTTTCAACCGGTACCGCCATTTCAGGGATCAAGGTCACGCCAAGGCCCGCGCTCACCATCTGAACAAGCGTCGAGAGCGAACTGCCATCCAAGCCTTCGCCGCGGCCTGATTGCGCCAGATGACAGAACGACAGGGCCTGATCGCGAAAGCAGTGGCCCTCTTCCAGCAACAATAGCCGCATGTCCTGCAAGGCATCAGGGCGCGGCACTGGCGCGTCCTCCTCTGAAGCGGGCCGCACCAACAACAGGCTTTCATCGAAAAGGGGAACTTCGGTCACCGACGGCTCGGACACGGGCAGGGCCACGATCGCCGCATCCAACCGTCCCTCACCCAGTTCTTCCAACAATCTCGGGGTAATGGTCTCGCGCACATGCAGGTCCAGATCGGGATATGCTGCGGTCAACGCTTCTATCACGCGCGGCAGCAAATAAGGCGCAATCGTTGGAATGATGCCCAGCCTCAATGATCCCGATAACCCGGATCCGGCCACGCGCGCCATTTCCGAAAGCTCATCGACCGAGCGCAGCACATCGCGCACGCGAATTGCAAAATCCTCGCCAAAGCGCGTCAAACGCACCTGCCGTGCGCTGCGTTCGAACAAAATCTGTCCGATGGTGGCTTCGAGGTCTCGGATTTGCACCGACAGGGCCGGCTGCGAGATCGAACAGGCCTCGGCTGCCCGTCCGAAATGGCCATGCCGCGCCAAGGCTTCGAAATAACGTAATTGTCTCAACGAGAAATTATCCATAACTAAAAACTATAGAGACCATCAGAAAATGCAACTTAATCCAATCGGCCTTGTTTGTTAGACTGATTCTAAAGATAAGCGAGGGGGAGATCTGGCTTGCCAACGTCACCCTCGAACGCGGTCTTTCAACCAGAGCCAACAGACATATCAACCATCGGAGATTACAATGGACGGAAATGATGTGAACACATCGGGGAAATGCCCTGTCATGCACGGCGGCATCACCTCCCACGAGACCTCGAACATGGAGTGGTGGCCCAACTCGCTCAACCTCGAAATTCTGCATCAGCATGACACCAAGACCAACCCGATGGGGCCGGACTTCAACTACCGCAAGGAGTTGGAAAAGCTCGACGTCGACGCGCTCAAGAAAGATATGACCGCGCTGATGACCGACAGCCAGGATTGGTGGCCGGCTGACTGGGGTCACTACGGCGGCTTCATGATCCGCATGGCGTGGCACGCCGCAGGCTCCTACCGCTTGGCCGATGGCCGTGGTGGGGCAGGCACCGGCAACCAGCGTTTTGCGCCGCTGAACTCTTGGCCGGATAACACCAGCCTCGACAAGGCCCGCCGCCTGCTGTGGCCGATCAAGAAGAAATACGGCAACAAGGTTTCCTGGGCCGACCTCTTCATCTTGGCGGGTGACATCGCCTATCAATCCATGGGCTTGAAAACCTTCGGCTTCAGCTTTGGCCGCGAAGATATCTGGGCGCCGGAAATCGACACCTACTGGGGTGCCGAGAAAGAATGGCTCGCGCCCTCCGACGAACGCTACAGCAACGTTGAGAACCCCGCGACCATGGAAAACCCGCTGGCCGCCGTGCAGATGGGTCTGATCTACGTGAACCCCGAGGGCGTCAACGGCTCACCCGATCCGCTCAAGACGGCCGAGCAGGTGCGCGAAACCTTCGCCCGTATGGCGATGGACGACGAAGAAACCGCAGCCCTTACCGTGGGCGGTCACACCGTCGGCAAATGCCACGGCAACGGCGACGCCGAGGCGCTTGGCCCGGAACCCGAAGCCGCCGGTATCGAGGCGCAGGGCTTTGGCTGGGACAACCCCAACATGGGCGGCAAGGCCACGAACGCCGTGACCTCGGGTATCGAAGGCGCTTGGACGACCGAACCCACCAAGTTCGACAACGGCTATCTCAAACTGCTCTTCGGCTATGAGTGGGAGCTGAAGAAATCCCCCGCCGGTGCCAACCAGTGGGAGCCGATCGACATCAAGGAAGAAGACAAGCCCGTCGACGCCACCGATCCCTCGGTCCGTCACAACCCGATCATGACCGATGCCGACATGGCCATGAAGATGGACCCGGCCTATCGCGCGATCTGCGAAAAGTTCATGGAAGATGATGACTACTTCCGCGATACATTCGCCCGCGCATGGTTCAAGCTGACCCACCGCGACATGGGCCCGAAAGCCCGCTACTTCGGCCCCGATGTGCCGGGCGAAGATCTGATCTGGCAAGACCCGATCCCGGCAGGCAACACCGACTACGACGTTGCCGCCGTCAAGGCCAAGATCGCCGATAGCGGCCTGAGCCTTTCGGAAATGATCGCCACCGCATGGGACAGCGCCCGCACCTATCGCGGCTCGGACATGCGCGGCGGGGCCAATGGGGCCCGCATCCGCCTTGCCCCTCAAAAGGACTGGGACGGCAACGAACCTGCCCGCCTGCAAAAGGTTCTGGCCACGCTTGAGCCTATCGCGGCAGAGACCGGGGCCAGCATCGCGGATGTGATCGTTCTGGCAGGGAATCTTGGTGTCGAACAGGCCGCGAAAGCCGCTGGTGTCGATATCGAAGTGCCCTTCGCACCGGGCCGTGGCGACGCCACCGACGAGATGACCGATGCCGATAGCTTCGATGTGCTCGAACCGCTGGCCGATGGCTTCCGCAACTGGCTGAAAAAGGACTATATCGTCAGCCCCGAGGAAATGATGCTCGACCGCGCGCAATTGATGGGCCTGACTGCGCATGAAATGACCGTTCTGGTCGGCGGCATGCGCGTCATGGGCACCAACCACGGCGGCACCGCGCATGGGGTCTTCACCGACAATGTCGGGGCCTTGACCAATGATTTCTTCGTTAACCTGACCGATATGGCCAATCGCTGGCAGCCCACGGGTGAAAACGCCTATGAAATCCGCGACCGCGCCAGTGATGCGGTCAAGTGGACGGCCACGCGTGCCGATCTGGTGTTCG
The DNA here is from genome assembly GCA_035268705.1 of Roseovarius sp. Taxonomy (GTDB): domain Bacteria; phylum Pseudomonadota; class Alphaproteobacteria; order Rhodobacterales; family Rhodobacteraceae; genus Roseovarius. Next base: position 6,862 of record DATFKJ010000095.1, read on the forward strand.
GTTCGAACTCCATTCTGCGCGCCTATGCCGAAGTCTACGCCCAAGACGACAACAAAGAGAAGTTCGTCAAGGACTTCGTTGCCGCCTGGGTCAAGGTCATGGACGCCGACCGCTTCGACCTCGAAGCATAACGTGGCGTGGGGGTGCTTGCCGCCCCTGCGACCAATCTGCAAAAACCAACGGCGCCCGGAAATCAGGGCGCCGTTTTTTTGGGGGCAGTGGTGAAAATTGCCGCAGGCTTGCTAAATCCATCGCAATATTCTTGCGCATGGCGAGGGGCTTACCCAAATAACCCGTAACAAAGCGAAAGAGTCGACTTTAACAGGGGCGCACAACTGGCTACAAAAGTCAGAAGCCGAATTCGGGGAAGGTAAACGGGGGGCACATGAGCAACGGCGGCAGTCTATTACCGATAATCGCGATCCTTCCATTCTTGGGCGCACTTGTCCCCGGCATCATGATCCGCGCAGGCCGAAATGCCTGTGCCACATTCACCGCCGCGCCCACCATCCTTGCCATTGTCATGCTGGGCATCCTTGCCCCCTCGGTCATGCAGGGCGAGGTGATCCGCGCCGAGTTTGCTTGGTTGCCACAACTTGGTTTGTCAGCCAGCTTCTTCCTTGATGGCCTTGGCCTGCTTTTCGCGGGCATGATCCTTGGGGTCGGCCTGCTCATCACGCTCTATGCGCGGTTTTACCTCTCGGGCGATGACCCGATGGGGCAGTTCTATACCTACCTGTTGCTATTCCAAGGTGCGATGCTGGGCATTGTCCTGTCCGACAACATCCTGCTTTTGCTGATCTTTTGGGAGCTGACCTCGCTCTCTTCCTTCCTGCTCATCGGCTACTGGAAACACCTCCCCGAAGGCCGCCAAGGCGCGCGCATGGCGCTGGCCGTCACCGGGGCAGGGGGCTTGGCCATGATCGGCGGCATGCTGATCCTTGGCAATGTCGTGGGTAGCTATAACCTGACCGACATTCTCGCGGCCGGGGATCAGATCAAGGCCTCCGAATGGTACATGCCCGCGCTGATTCTGATCCTGCTGGGGGCCTTCACCAAATCCGCGCAGTTCCCCTTCCACTTCTGGTTGCCGCACGCCATGGCCGCGCCCACGCCGGTCTCGGCCTACCTGCACTCGGCCACCATGGTGAAGGCAGGGGTGTTCCTGATGGCGCGCATGTGGCCCGCCCTCGCCGGAACGCCCGAGTGGTTCTATATCGTTGCCTCCGTGGGCCTGATCACCATGGTGCTGGGCGCGGTCATCGCGCTCTTCAAGGACGACCTCAAGGCGCTGCTGGCCTTCTCGACAGTCTCGCACCTCGGCCTGCTAACCATGCTTCTTGGCTTTGGTACCGAGAAAGCCGCCATCGCCGCCGTCTTCCACATCATCAACCACCTGACCTTCAAGGCCGCGCTCTTCATGACCGCCGGGATCGTCGATCACGAGGCGCATACCCGCGACATCAAACGCCTTGGCGGTCTGGCCAAACTCATGCCCGTCACCGCCGTGATCGGCACCATCACCGCGCTTTCCATGGCCGGGATAGCACCGTTCAACGGCTTCATCTCCAAGGAAAAGATGCTGGAAGAGGCGGTGCATACCGTCTGGTGGGAAAACCCGTGGATCGTGCCCGCGCTCGCCACGCTCGGCGCTGTCTTCTCGGTGGCCTACAGCTTGCGCTTCATCTTCCATGTCTTTGGCGGACCTGTGCGCGATGACTACCCGGCCAAACCGCATGACCCGCCCTTCGGCATGTGGGCCGCACCTGCGCTGCTGACGGTCATGGTCGTCGTGATCGGCGTCATGCCCTTCTTGGCCGAACCAGTGGTCAACATGGCCGCAACCGCCGTCACCGGCCATGAAACCCACGCGCATCTGAAGCTTTGGCACGGCCTCACGCCCGCGCTTTACCTGTCGATCATCGCGGTTGTCGGCGGTATCATCCTGCTGCTCTTGCACAAGCCGCTGGACCGTGCGTGGATTGCCGCCCCACGCCCCGAGGCCAAGTCGATTTTCGATGGGCTCATCGCGGCGGCCGTCCGGCTCACGCGCGCCACCACTGAAACCCTGCACAACGGCGCGATCAGCCGCTACCTGGCGATCTTCGTGGCCGCAACCACGGCGCTTGGCTACCTCGCCTTCACCTCCGGCACGCTCTCGCCGCCCACGCGTGAGGTGTTGCCGATACCGGCGGTGGTCGCGGCGGGCTGGGTGCTTTTGATGGGGGCCACTGCGCTTGTGGTGCTGAACCACCGCAACCGGTTCCAAGCACTGATTTTGATCGGGGTGATTGGCCTGATGATCTCGGCTGGCTTCGTTTACCTTTCGGCCCCCGACCTTGCGCTGACGCAGATTTCGGTCGAAACCGTGACCATCATGCTGTTGCTTCTGGCGCTCTATTTCATGCCCAAGGGCACCCCGCGCGAAAGTGGCGCGGGCCTGCGCCTGCGCGACGGTGCGATTGCCATTGCTGCCGGTGGCGCCGTTTCCGGCCTTGCCTATGCCTTCCTCACCCGCGACTTCAGCACGATTTCCGACTTTCACCTCGCCAATTCCTATACCGGCGGCGGCGGTACGAACGTCGTCAATGTGATCCTCGTCGATTTCCGGGGCTATGACACCTATGGCGAGATCATCGTTCTGGGCATCGCGGGCCTGACCATCTACGCCTTGATGGAATCGCTTCTCAACGGTCCGGCGGGGGCCAAGCTGCGCGCCGCCCCCATACCGCCCGACCGCTCGCGCGACCGGCACCCGCTGATGATGGTGGTGGGGACCCGTACCATGTTGCCGATTGCGGTGATGGTCGGCGTCTACATCTTCCTGCGCGGCCATAATCAGCCCGGCGGCGGCTTCGTTGCGGGCCTCGTGATCTCCATCGCGCTCTTGATGCAATACATGGCCTCGGGCTTTGCCTGGACGCAAAACCGCAAACGGATCGAATATCATTCGCTCATCGGCTGGGGCGCGCTGATCGCCGGGCTGACCGGGGTAGGGGCCTTGCTCTTTAACCGCCCCTTCCTGACCAGCTTCTATGAATACATCCACCTGCCGGGGATCGAAAAATTTGGCTTCGGCTCGGCTTTCATGTTCGACCTCGGGGTGTTCCTGACCGTGCTGGGCGCGGTGATGCTCATGCTCTACAGCCTGTCACGCATCGCCCGTTATGCCGGGGAAACCGTCAATGTGGAGCCGATGGATTACGACCCCTCCCTCAATGTCAAATCCAGCGAGAAGGAGACCGACTGACATGGAAATCGTCGTTGCCACATCTGTCGGCGTCCTGACCGCCGGAGGGGTCTACCTGATCCTGCGTCTGCGCGCCTTTCCGGTAATCCTCGGGCTGGCTTTGCTGTCCTACGCTGTGAACGTGTTCTTGTTCTCCACCGGCAGGCTGGCCATCAACATGCCGCCCGTCCTGCAAAAATACGGCGAGGCCAGCTATACCGACCCGCTGCCGCAGGCTCTGGTGCTGACCGCCATCGTGATCTCTTTTGGGATGACGGCGGTGCTGGTGATGATCGCCCTCGGCGCTTTTCTCGAGGCTGATGACGATCGGATCAACATGACCGAAGAGGATGAAGACGCGGACGCACAGAAGGAAACCGGCGCATGACACATTGGATCATTGCCCCCGTCATCCTGCCCGCGCTTCTGGCCCCGATCATCGCCTTCGTGATGCGCCACGACTTCACGCTGGCGCGCGCCGCCTCGGTCGCGGGAACTCTGGCGCTGTTGGCGATTTCCATCGGCCTGACCATCATTGCCATGGGTGGCGAAACCATCGCCTACACACTGGGCGACTGGCCCGCGCCCTTCGGTATCGTTCTGGTGCTCGATAGACTCTCGGCGCTCATGGTGCTGCTCACATCGGCGCTGGCTCTGGTCGTGCTGATCCACGTCATTGCCACCAAGTGGGATGAAAAAGGCCGCCACTTCCATGCGCTCTTCCAGTTCCAGTTGATGGGCATCACCGGGGCCTTTCTGACCGGTGACGCCTTCAACCTCTTTGTCTTCTTCGAGGTGCTGCTCATCGCCTCCTACGGCTTGATGATACACGGCGGCGGCCGCGTTCGCCTTCAGGCGGGCTTGCAGTACGTGGTGATGAACCTCGCAGGCTCCACGCTCTTTCTTTTTGCGCTTGGTACGCTTTACGCCTCGACCGGCACGCTCAATATCGCTGATATTGCGGTAAAACTGCGCGAAATCCCGGTTGAGGATGCGGCGCTCGTTCGGGTAGCGGCGATCCTGCTGCTTGTGGTGTTTGCCATCAAGGCGGCACTTTTCCCGATACACTTCTGGCTGCCGGGTACCTATTCAAACGCCCCCGCGCCCGTGGCGGCCCTCTTTGCCATCATGACCAAGGTGGGCGCCTATGCCATCATCCGCATCTATACGATTTCCTTCGGCCCCGATCTCCCCGCAACCGAAGGTCTGATCGCGCAATGGCTGATGCCTGCCGCCGTGGTGACACTGGCCGTGGGCGCGGTCGGGGTTCTGGGCGCGCGCCGCCTGATGCCGCTTTTGTCGTTTTCGGTGGTTGGCTCCATGGGCACCATGATGCTCGCCGTGGCCGCCTTCACACCCTATGCCACCACCTCGGCGCTTTACTACCTTGTGCATTCCACCTTCTCGGCGGCTGCACTTTTCCTGTTGGCCGATCTGGTGGTCACACGCCGTGCCGCAGGTGACAGGCTCACCGCTCAGTTGCCCACGGTGCAAAACGGCCTCTTCGCCGCGCTCTTCTTTGCCGGGGCCATCGGCATGGCCGGTATGCCCCCGCTGAGCGGGTTCTTGGGAAAATTGGTCATCCTCGACGCCATCCGCGACAGCAACTTCATGACCTTGGGCTGGGTGGCGATCCTTCTTGGCTCGCTCCTGACCATCGTCGGCTTTGCCCGCGCGGGCAGCATCCTGTTCTGGAAATCCACCGCGCAGGTGCCGCAGGAGGATGAGACAAAAGACGAAGCGGAAACGGAAGCAGAGCCCGCGCCCAAGGACACCCCCAAACCCGCCACGGCCCTCGAACTGGCCCCCACTTTGGCGGCTTTGGCCTTGCTGGCCGTCTTGGCAGGCGCGGCCGGTCCGATGACGCAATACCTCGAAGGGGCCTCGGCGCAACTTTACGACAGTAGCGGCTATATCTCCGCGGTCTTGCCCGCAGGTCAGGAGGCACAGCAATGATCCGTCGCATCTTCCCCCATCCGCTGCTCAGCGTGACACTGGTCTTCGTCTGGCTGGCACTGGTCAACACGATCACTTCGGGCAATCTCGTGCTTGGCGTGATCCTCGCCATCGTGGTCCCGATGATGACCGCGCCTTATTGGCCGGGCCGCGCCAAGGTCGGCAACCCCCTGCGGATCATCGAATACGGCCTCGTCGTGCTTTGGGATATCGTTGTCGCCAATGTTCAGGTGGCTGCGATCATTCTGTTCAAATCCAACAAGAACACCCATTCCAAGTGGATCGCGGTGCCGCTCGAACTGACCTCGCCAGAAGCGATCACAGTGCTCGCCGGCACCATCACCATGACCCCCGGCACAGTCTCTTCCATGCTTTCGGCAGATGGGCGCAGTATCCTTGTCCACTGCCTGCATACCGATGATCCCGATGCGGTCCGCGATCATATCAAATCGCGCTACGAATGGCGATTGAAGGAGATTTTCCAATGATCACCAGCGCCCTGATCTTCTCCTTTGCCTGCTTTGGCCTTGGCCTGCTGTTGAACCTCTGGCGTATCGCAACCGGCCCTGACAGCGCCGACCGTATCCTTGCGCTGGATACCATGGTGATCAACATCATTGCGCTGCTCATTCTCTATGGCATCTGGCAAGGCACCGCCGTGTACTATGAGGCCTCCATGCTGGTCGCCATGGTGGGCTTTGTCTCAACCGTCGCCTATTGCCGCTTCGTCCTGCGCGGCGACATCATCGAGTAAGGAGGGAACGATATGCTTGCAGAAATCCTGATTTCCGCCTTCCTTGTCATCGCCGGGATTTTCGGCCTCGTGGGGTCCCTCGGCATGATCAAGCTGCAAGAGACCATGCAACGCCTGCATGCCCCCACCAAGGCCACCACGCTTGGCGTGGGCGGGGTTCTGATCGCGTCAATGCTCTATTTTGGTCTTATCAAAGGCCAGCTGTCGTTCCACGAACTGATGATCACGCTGTTTTTGTTCCTCACAGCCCCTATCAGCGCCAATTTCGTCGCCAAGACCTTCCTTCAGGCCAATATGCGAGCGAAGGATTTGCCACCTTCGCAAAGCGAATACGGCTGGTCGGTCTACGTCGATCCACCCAAACGCGAATCTCCCGAAGGCGATTAATACACCTCTGAAACATTCCGGAAAAACGAAGAGGGCCCAGCGTTTTCGACGCTAGGCCCTCGAAACTTTTGGCTCCGGCGGTAGGGATCGAACCTACGACCAATTGATTAACAGTCAACTGCTCTACCGCTGAGCTACGCCGGAACACGTGGGCGGATATAGCAATAGGATTACCCCCCGTCCAGAGGGTTTCTGACAAAAAGTTGTTACGCGTTCAGACGGCGCCGGGGCCTAGAGCAAAGCGGCTGGAGCGGCTCAGGCGTTCAAGGCTGTGAACCCGGTTTTTCCCTGCCAGGTCAATAAGATGCGCAAGTACGTTGCGAGTCGCAGCCGGGATCAGGGCGGGGGGCGTTTCGGTGTAGATCGCTTCGGCCAGTTCTTGCGCCGTGGCCGCACGCCCCGCCAGCGCGCGCAGGATATCGGCCTCGCGCCCCTCGCGATGCGCAATCAGCCAATCCAGCCGTGCGGCGGGGTCTTCAATCGGTGCCCCATGCCCCGAATGCATCACCTTGGTCCCCAAGGTCCGCATCCGGCGGCAGGACGCCATGAAATCCGTCAGGTCGCCATCGGGGGGCGAGACCATGGAGCTCGCCCAGCCCATCACAAGATCGCCAGTGAACAGCATATCGCCCACTTCGAAACACATATGGTTGCCGAAGTGCCCCGGTGTCCAATGCGCCCTGACGCTCCAGCCGTCGGCCTCCACGATCTCACCATCCGCCAAGGTCCGGTCCGGGACGAACCCGGCATCAATCCCTTCACCACCGCCCGCGAGCCCACTTTGCGCCAAGCTTTCCATCACCGCGCTACGCCCGGCGTCCGGCCCGCCAAAGGCCAGAACCGGCGCGCCAGAGGCACGGCCCAACACCTCGGCCAAGGGGGAATGATCCAGATGCGCATGCGTGACGAAGATATGGCTGATCCGCTGCCCTTGACCCACAACCCCCAGAATGGCCTCCAGATGCCCCTCATTCAAGGGGCCGGGATCAATCACCGCAATATCACTATCCCCCAGCAAATAGGTGTTGGTGCCCCGGAACGTCATCGGCGAAGGGTTGGGCGCCAAAATCCGCCGCACACCACGCCCCAAGTCTTCGGCCACGCCAACGGGCGGGTTAAACGCGTTTTGCTCTGCCATGGGCCTTCCTCTTGCCACGCCTCACCGCTAGGTTTAGCGCATGTCGTTTCGCTGGCTCAAACCCTATCTGCCCCGCAATCTCTATGGCCGGGCGATCCTCATCCTGCTTTTGCCGGTGGTGACGGTGCTTCTGGTGGTTTCGGTGGTCTTCATCCAACGCCACTTCGAAGGCGTGACGGAGCAGATGACCCGCTCGGTCAGCCGTGAGGTTCGCCTGATCCTGCAAGAGGGCGGAGAATCGCACCCTGTCGCCGAGACGCTTGAAATCGACGTGGCGCAAATCCCGCCCGATACTCTGCCGAGGCGCGATAGCCGCCGCTGGTACGATTTCACAGGCCGCTTCGTGATCCGCAACTTCGAGCAAATCTTGCCGAGCCTCGTGGCCGTCGACCTTCCCGACGACCATGTCGTGCATCTCTATTTCGATCGCCCCGATGGGGCCTTGAAACTCAGCTTCGACCGCCGCCGTGTTTCGGCCTCCAATCCCCACCAACTCTTGGTGAACATGGTGGTCTTCGGGGGGCTGATGACGGTGGTGTCCTATTTCTACCTGCGCAATCAACTGCGCCCGATCACCCGGCTCGCCCGCGCCGCCGAGGCCTTTGGCAGGGGGCGCCACGTGGCCTATCGCCCCTCCGGCGCGACCGAGGTCCGCGCCGCGGGAAGCGCGTTCCTTGACATGCGCGCCCGTATTGAACGCCAGATCGAACAGCGCACGCTGATGCTTTCGGGGGTCAGCCACGACATGCGCACACCGCTCACTCGCCTGAAACTGGGCCTCAGCATGCTGGATGACGACGAGCGCGCAGCACTGCAACAAGACGTCGAGGACATGGAGCGTTTGCTCGACGAATTCCTCGCTTTCGCCCGCGGCGCACAGGAAGGGGAACCCGAACCGGTGGACCCCGTGGCCCTTGTCAGCCAGATCATCGAGGATTTTCAACGCGGAAATGTGCCGGTCACGCTGGCCTTGATCGAAGGTGAAGGGCAGGTGGCCTTGCGTCCGGGTGGTATCCGGCGGGCGGTCGAAAACCTCGTCGGTAACGCCACGCGTTACGGCACCCGCGCCGAGGTTTCGGTGCTGATCACCGACAAGACCCTGCGCATCCGTGTGGAAGACGATGGGCCGGGCATTCCCGCCGAACAACGCGACGAGGCTGTCAAACCCTTCGCCCGCCTCGACCCGGCCCGCAACCAGAACACCGGCACCGGCGTTGGGCTGGGCCTGTCCATCGCCCTCGACATCGCCCGCGCCCATGGCGGCACGCTCCGGCTGGGCAAAAGCCCCCGTCTGGGCGGGTTGCAGGCGGATATTGTCATTGGGCGGTGAAAGAATTCTGCAACCGGGTGTCGCGGTCATTTTGCTGTGCAAAACGACCCTGCGCACCACCACAAAAAACCGGGGCGTTTTTTGTGGCTGGTAGGCCCGGAGGGACTCGAACCCCCAACCAAAGCGTTATGAGCGCTCTGCTCTAACCAATTGAGCTACAGGCCCGACCTGTGACTGTCTCTAGCAGATGGAACAGGTCGGTCAAGCAACCACCGCACGCCTTGTTAACCCGGCCCCCGCACCGATACCCGCACCGACGCAATACCGACGTGATACCGACGCGCTGCCGACAGGGCATTTTCGCGCCGTTTCAACGCGTTAACCCTGATTCGGGGCAGGGGGCGGTGCAAGGCGCTTTTCTTCGCCCCTCACTTGGGCTAATCCCGCGCCCACAGGATACGGCAAAGGGCTTGGATATGACCGAGGGCAAGAACGGCATCACCTATTCGGATGCAGGCGTGGATATCGACGCGGGCAACGCGCTTGTTGACCGGATCAAACCCGCCGCCAAACGCACCAACCGCCCCGGCGTCATGGCCGGTCTGGGCGGCTTCGGCGCGCTCTTTGACCTCAAGGCCGCAGGCTATACTGACCCCGTTCTGGTTGCCGCCACCGATGGCGTGGGCACCAAGCTGCGCATCGCGATTGATACCGGCAATGTCGATGGGGTGGGTGTCGATCTCGTGGCCATGTGCGTCAACGATCTGGTCTGCCAAGGGGCGGAGCCTCTGTTTTTCCTCGATTATTTCGCCACCGGTAAACTGGAAACCGACACCGCCGCGCGCATCATCGAAGGCATCGCCAAGGGCTGTGAGCTGTCGGGCTGTGCGCTCATCGGCGGCGAAACGGCGGAAATGCCGGGCATGTACCCCGAGGGCGATTTTGACCTCGCGGGCTTCTCCGTGGGGGCCATGGAACGCGGCGCGGACCTACCCGCAGGCGTGGCCGAGGGCGATGTCCTTCTAGGGCTGGCAAGCGATGGTATCCACTCGAACGGCTATTCGCTGGTCCGCAAACTGGTCGAGAT
>DATFKJ010000096.1:0-8548 GCA_035268705.1 Roseovarius sp.
CGGCGGCCATAGTAGCCTTTGGCGGCCTTGGTGATTTTCTTGTGACGGGCGTGGGTTACTGTCCCACCTTTAACGCGTGCCATATGTCAGTTCTCCTTGGCCTTAGCGGGAATAGGGCATCATCGGGCGGACGATCTTGGCGTCTGCCTCGGACATGACCGTGGTACCACGGGCATCGCGGATGAACTTGTTGGTGCGCTTGATCATGCCGTGGCGCTTACCGGCTTGGCCGGTCTTGATCTTGCCATTGGCCGTGACCTTGAACCGCTTCTTGCAGCTCGACTTTGTCTTCATCTTGGGCATTTCCGGCTCCTTCTACTTCGGGTCGGTCGTTATGCGCGACTCGGCATGCCACTTAGGCCGGTCCCGCGGACAGGTGGGCCGTATACGCCCGCCCTGTTCTGATGGCAAGTGAAAATCGGGGGCCTGCGCGGGGATCAGGCGGACGATGGTGCAATCCCGTCGTTTCCAGCAATTTCATTCCCCGGCAACACCCTCACCTTGATGAAATCGGCAGTCCTGACACCATGCGCAACCGGGTGCGGCATGCTGCGCCTTCAGGTCAGATACTTCGCCACCACCCGCACGAAGGTGTCGGGGATATCCTCGATCGGGTAGCCGCCCGGTTTCTCGCTGATGGACCAGACCACCAATGCGCCGCCCGCGATGATCGCGAAGGCGGCGACGCGCGGGGCGCGAGCCTCGGTAATCGCGGACATGATCGAGGGAATGGAAAACACCGCCAGGATGATACCAATGATGAAGGCCAGATCGGGATCCATTCGCAACCTCCGGTAACCTCTCAAAAGAGGATTACCCAAGGTTACCCCGGTTCGGTCGAATAAATCAAACTTTCCTGACAGGGTGCCACGCGCAGGATGTTCGTGGTGCCCGGCACGTTGAAGGGGACACCGGCGGTGACGACGATCTGATCCAGCGCTTCGGCATAGCCGTGTTCGCGGGCGGCGCGGGCGGCGCTGAGCACTGCCTGTTTGAAGCGTTCAAGCTCGCCTGTCATCACGCAGTTCACGCCCCATGTCAGGGCCAGACGCCGCGCGGTACCGCGCATGTTGGTCATGGCGATGATCGGCACGCGGGGGCGTTCGCGCGCTGTCAAAAGCGCGGTGGTGCCCGATTGGGTGAAACAGCAGATCGCCTTGATATCCGTGGTTTCCGCGATCTCGCGGGCGGCGGCGACGATGCCGTCGGCCACGGTTGTCCGCTCGGCCCGGCGCGAGGCTTCGATGACTTCGCGATAGGTCGGGTCATCCTCGACCTCGTGGGCGACGTTGTCCATCGTGGTCACGGCCTCGACCGGGTAGTCGCCCGCCGCCGATTCCGCCGACAACATGATGGCGTCGGAGCCTTCGTAGATGGCGGTGGCCACGTCCGAAACCTCGGCCCGGGTGGGCATCGGCGATTCGATCATCGATTCCAGCATCTGCGTGGCGACGATCACCGGCTTGGCCATCGACCGGCACTTGCGCACAAGGCGTTTCTGGATCGGTGGCACGTTTTGAACCGGAAGTTCCACGCCCAGATCACCGCGGGCCACCATGATACCGTCGGAGGCATCGAGAATCGCGTCGAAGCGGTCCACCGCGGCGGGTTTTTCGATCTTCGACAGGATCGCGGCGCGGCCTTTGGCCAGGTCGCGAGCCTCGGTCACGTCCTCGGCGCGTTGCACGAAACTAAGCGCGAGCCAATCGACACCCAGTTCACAGACGAATTCGAGATCTTTTCGGTCCTTTTCGGACAGGGCAGCCACCGGAAGCACGACATCCGGCACGTTGACGCCCTTGCGGTTGGAGATGGTGCCGCCAATGACAACCTCGGTCTGGGCGAAATCCTTGCCACAGTCGGTGACGCGCAGGCGAATCTTGCCATCATTGACCAGCAGGGTCGCGCCCGCCTCAAGCACCGCGAAAATTTCGGGGTGGGGTAGGCAGACGCGGGTGGCGTCGCCTTCGGCGTCGTCCAGATCAAGGCGGAAAGGCGCACCTTCCTCAAGCTCTTCTTCGTCATTGGCAAAGGTGCCAACGCGCAACTTGGGGCCTTGCAGGTCGGCCAGAATGGCGATTGGGCTTTGCAATTCTTCTTCGACCTGACGGATGATGCGGTGTTTCTCGGCAATCTCGTCGTGGATGCCGTGGCTCATGTTCAGGCGAAAGACATCGGCGCCCGCCTCATGCAGCGCGCGGATCGTATCGTAATCCGAGGACGCGGGGCCAAGGGTGGCCACGATCTTAACGTTACGGTGGCGTCTCATGCGGGGGGTGTCCTTGCGTTCATGTATCGTTTCGATTTTGGTTTCGGTGTCCCGCGCCGGGCGGCGTCTGTCAATGCCTGCCCGGCGAAAGGCGGGCGCGGGTCGAGAATTTGTTAGCGCTAACAAATGCTCTACGGGTTTATTACGCATTTCACTTCCTCGTGCAACTGTCTTAGACCTTGGGCAAAGGAAATTACAGGCGCATGACGTATCACCCGTTTTTCATCGAAGGGGCGGACCGCCCCGCGCGTTGGCTTGTCACTTGCGACCACGCGACCAATACCGTGCCGCCCTTCGTGGGTGGCGGAAGCCTTGGGTTGTCCGAGGCGGACATGACCCGGCATATCGCCTATGACGTGGGCGCCAAGGGCTTGGCCCGCGGGCTGGGCGCGGCCTTGGATGCGCCGGTGATCGAGTCGAATTTCTCGCGGCTCGTGATTGACCCAAACCGCGGCGAGGATGACCCGACTCTATTGATGAAGCTCTATGACGGGACGATCATCCCGGCCAACCGGCACGCCGGGGATGAAGAGCGGGAGTTGCGGTTGAACCGCTGTTACCGGCCTTATCACACGGCCTTGGCCGAATTGGCCGCGCGGCGCGACGATACGATCATTGTCTCGATCCACAGCTTTACACCGCAGTTGCAAGGCCGCCCGCCGCGGCCTTGGCACGTGGGGGTTCTTTACGCCGCCGACGAGCGGTTGAGCCGGCCCTTGGTCGCCCGGTTGCATCAGGAACATGACCTGTGCATCGGGGAAAATCAGCCCTATGGCGGGCACCTTCCGGGTGACGCCATCGCGCGGCACGCGATCGCCTATCAGCGGCCCAATGTCTTGATCGAGTTGCGCAATGACCTGATCCGGGCAGACGCGGATCAGGCGGCATGGGCGCAACGGCTGGCCCCGCTTTTGGAAGAGGCGGCGGAGCGCGCCGGGGTGTAAGTCAATCCGGGGTATATGAGCCGTGCAAGCAGCCCGTTTCCGCATCGAACCTCGACGAGGTATGCAACCGGTCTGGTAACTCGAACTCGGCGCAAATCTCATAGGCGGTGTCGGACAGGCGCGCATAGCGATAGGGGTCATCGGTGAAACGATCCGTCAGTTGCGGCGCGGGGCAATCCCGGGTTTCGTCCAAAACCTGCGGCAGGGCCTTGCCCTTGGTTCTGGCAAGGCAAGTCACATGGCCCTGAAGGCTGTGCAGGTCGGACATCCGCTTTTGATCGCGGTTTTCCGTGCGTGCGACCTCGGGCCCGCCGATAAGCCAGAACCCGGCAGCCAAAGCCGCCACGACACCGGCACCAAGCAGGAATTGGGGAAGCGCCTTATTCGCCATCGTCATCCTCCGCCAGTTGCGCCCGGTAATAGAGGAAAATCACGCCTGACACCGCTGCAACGACGGCGGACTTGGCAAGGAATTGAAGCCTTGCCTCGCCATCCAGAAAGGTGAACAGCACGAAAACGAGGGTTCCCAGAAGCGACAGAGCGGCAAGGAACAGGACGATATAGCCCACCCATTTGCGCACCACCGAGCGGCGCGCGCCCTTGTCGGCCATGGTCGCACGTTCCGCCCGGCGGTTGAGCCATGCGAAAAGCGGAAAAAAGACGATCAGCGTCGCCATGGACCAACGTATGGAGGACAGTTGATAGAACCTGCCGCCCGGTCCATCCGGATCGGGCCATGCATAGTCGATCAGGTGGATTCCCAGCATCACCAGATGCCACGCGGTCATGCCCAGCGCGATGAAGATCAGGCCATACAGAAACGCCTCGCGCGCAGAAACAAAGGGGCGGGGGCGCGGCACCGGGGGCAGGAAGGCAGTATCGTCCCATGCCTTGAGGCCGGCGTCGATCTCGGTGTTGGTCCAACCTGCCTGATGCAGGGCTTGCTGAATCTCGGTGCGTGAGCGGCCCGCATTGAGCGCCTCATGCACGAAGTCGGCGATTTGATCGGAGTTTTTCATGGGCTCCCTTTCCAGCCATATGGCTGTGACAGATCACATGAAAAGTGGACCGCACGCCATGACAGCGGTCAAGTCAGGGTTTGCCTTACAGCCAATCACGCAGGACCGGGATCCGTGGCATATCGGCGGGCACCTTCCGGGTGACGCCATCGCGCGGCAGGCGATCGCCTATCAGCCGCCGAACGGCTGGCCCCGGTTTTGCAAGAGGCCGCGGAAAAGGCGGGCGTTTAGCCCGCCTGCCGTTTTTGGTTATTCAGGCGAACCACCAGCGGTGATAGCCGCGTGCGCCGTCCAATTCCCAAACCGCGGCGATGCTTTCGGTATGCATGACGTTATCGCGGCGTGCCGAGGTACGATTGCGGAAGAACGGCACAATCGTGCCGCCATCGTCACGGCACAGCGATTGCATTTCGGCATACATCTCGGCGCGCAGGCCTTCATCCAGTTCGGACTTGGCCTGAAGCAGCAAGGTGTTGAACCGCTCGTTTTCCCAGTGGCTTTCGTTCCAGTCAGCCCCGGCCTTGTAAGCCAATGAGAACATCACATCCGGCGTCGGGCGCGCGGCCCAAGAGACGACGCAAAATGGCTTCTTCAGCCAGACATTCGACCAATATCCGTCGGCGGGTTCCTGTTTGACCTTGATGTCAAGACCGGCGGGCCGCGCCTGTTCGGCAAAGAGGGAGCACATGTTCGTCGCCCCCGACAACAGTGTGTCGTTGACCGAAATCTGCACCGACAGTTGGTCATGCCCGGCCTTCTTGAGATGATAGCGAGCCTTGTCGAGATCCTGTTCACGCTGTGGCAGATCCGCGTGATAGGGCATCGTGGGCGCGATGGGATGATCGTTGCCGACGGTGCCGCGACCAAAGAGGATCTTGTCGACGATTTCCTGACGATTCATCGCGTGCTTGAGCGCAAGGCGCACGTTGACATCGTCAAACGGGGCCACATCGCAGAACATCGGCATGGTGATATGGGTGCCCGAGGCGACGTCATCGAGGATCACGCCGGGGGCGCGGGCCAGCATGTCGGCGGTCTTGAGGTCAACATCGGTCACCGCATCGACATCTCCCGTCACGATGGCGGCCTGCCGCGCGTTGGGATCGTTGAGCACAGTCATCTCTATTGCATCGAACCACGCGCCGCTATCGGCGCGGTGCCATCCGTCATGAAGTTCGAAGGACGCGCGGATGCCCGGCTTGAACTCGGTCACCTTGTAAGGGCCGCAGCCGATGCCGCTTTCCCATTCGATGCCGCCACCTTCTTTCGCGGGCTGAATGACGAGGTGGTAGTCAGACAGAAGATAAGGAAGATCGGCATTCCCGGTCGCAAGAGTGAAGATCACCGCGTGATCGCCATCGGCGCGGATATCGGTGATGTCGGCCAGAAGCGGTGCCACGGCCGAGGTCGACTCCGGCCCGCGGTGGTGGTTCATCGAGGCGATGACGTCCTTTGCCGTGACGGCACGCCCGTCGTGGAAGGTGGCGTTGCGCGCCAATTCAAACCGCCATTCGCTGGCGTCCTTGGCGGTGGCCTGCCAATCGGTGGCAAGGTCGGGGCCAAGGGTGTTTTCATTGGTGATTTCGGTCAGATAGGCCCGGGCCACATGGCTGGAATGGATCATCAGGATACTGGCCGTGGTGGCGGGATCCCAGCTGTCCGTGCTGCTGCCGTCATGCACACCGACTCGGAAAGTCCCGCCGCGTTTGGGGGCCGCCTGTGCCGGCCCTGACGTGGTGCCCAGAAGCCCCGCGGCGAGCCCGGAGGCGGCGGCCCCTTTCAGGACGCTGCGACGGTTGACGGGATGATTTGAAGGAATGCGATTTGTCATGATGGACCTTTGTGTTGCACCTTTTGGGGTGACGTAGTGCCCTGTGCCTTGTCCGCCCACCTCAAATTGCGGTTTTAGCCCGTCGCGCACTGTTGGCACAGGCCAAGGGGCCTGTGCATCACAGCCAATCGCGCAGGATGGGGATCAGCGGGATATCCGCAGGCGGCATGGGATAGTCGCGCAGCTCGTTCACCCTTGCCCATTTCAGGGTTTGCCCTTCGCGTCCTTGCGGGAAACCCTCCCACTTGCGGCAGGCATAGAGTGGCATGAGCAGGTGAAAATCCTCGTAGGAGTGGCTGGCGAAGGTCAGTGGCGCAAGGCAGCTTTCCCAAGTGTCGATTCCCAACTCTTCCTGCAACTCGCGAATAAGGGCGTGTTCGGGGGTTTCGCCGGGTTCGACCTTGCCGCCCGGAAACTCCCACAGGCCCGCCATGGATTTGCCTTCGGGGCGTTGGGTCAGAAGGATACGGCCCTCGACATCAATCAGGGCCACAGCCGAGACAAGAACGGTTTTCATGACCGGTAGTCCGCGTTGATCTCGATATAGCCATGGGTCAGATCGCAGGTCCAGACATGGGCGGTACCGCCACCAAGGCCAAGGTCCACATGGATCACCAACTCCTCGTTCTTCATGTAGGAGGCGGCCTCGTCCTCGCTATACTCCGGGCTGACCCATCCATCCTTGGCGACCAATGTATTCCCGAACCAGATCGACAGCGTGTCGCGGTCGGCCTTGGCGCCGGATTTGCCAACGGCCATGACCACCCGGCCCCAATTGGGGTCTTCCCCGGCGATGGCGGTTTTGACCAGCGGTGAATTGGCGATGGCAAGCGCATGAGTGCGGGCATCTTCATCACTGGCCGCGCCGGTGACCGAGACCTCGACGAACTTGGTGGCCCCTTCGCCGTCGCGCACCACTTGATGGGCAAGGTCGAGCATCACGTTGCGCAGCCCTTCCATGAACCCGACGCTGGTGTCGGTCACGCGGATACCCGAGGCCCCGGTCGCCCCTACCAGAAGCGTGTCGGATGTGGAGGTATCGCTATCGACTGTGATGCAGTTGAAGGTCTTGGCGTTGAGCGCGGAAACCATGGTTTGCAGAGTCGGCTGATCAATGGCGGCATCGGTGAAGATATAGACCAGCATCGTCGCCATATCCGGCGCGATCATGCCCGAGCCCTTGGCGATGCCCGCGATATGCACGGGTTGCCCGTCGATATGCACGGTGGTGCCTGCGCCCTTGGGGAAGGTATCGGTTGTCATGATGGCGCGGGCGGCATCCTCCATCGAGGCGCTGCCAAGCGCTGTTGTCAGATCACCCACCTTGGAGGTGATCCGGTCATGCGGCAGGCGCTCGCCAATGACGCCGGTGGAGGAGGTAAAGACGCGGCTGGCGGGCAGGCCGGTGGATTTCGCCACGGCCTCGCAAATCGCCGTGACGGACCCATCACCCGCCTTGCCGGTAAAGGCATTGGAGTTGCCCGAATTGACGATGATCGCCGCACCCTCGTCAGACTGCCCGCCGATCTTGGCCTGACAATCCAGCACATTGGCCGAGCGGGTGGCCGAGCGGGTAAAGGCCCCTGCCACCACGCTTCCCGGTGCCAGCCGCGCCAGCATCACATCGGTACGGCCTTCGTAACGAACGCCGGCCTCGATCGTGGCAAGGCTGACGCCGCCAACCGCGGGCAATGCCGGAAAGGCCGCAGGGGCCAAGGGAGAACGCGGCGGCGTGGCACCCATGGATCAATCCTCCAAAAGGGTCATGTCGTTGATGGCGGCAGGGTCAATGCCCGTTGTATCCGCGCGGTCCACGTCGCCGCGCGCTTCGAGTGTCTTGACGTGATCCTCGAAGGCGACTTGGCGCAGTTCCTCTTCCAACTCGGCGCGCACGTCCTGAAGCGAGGGCTGATCCTTGATCCGGGTTTCATTGAGCTTGATCACATGCCAGCCGAATTGCGTTTCCACGGGCGCGGAAACCTCGCCCGCCTCAAGCACTGTGACCGCATTGAAGAAGTCTTCGACCATCGTGCCCTTGCCGAACCAACCCAGATCGCCGCCATTGCCGCCCGAGGGTCCGACCGAGTTTTCCTGCGCGAGCGTTGCGAAATCCGCACCGCCCTCAAGCTCTTCGATCAGGGCCTTGGCCTCGTCCTCGGATTCGACAAGGATATGCGCGGCGCTGTATTCGGTTTCGTCTTCGGCATTGCCATATTTTTCGTCAAACGCGGCCTGAACGGCATCGGCGTCCGGATCGGCGCCCATCACCTCGATGATGACCTCGCCGGCGACCACGGCACGCCGCTCGTTTTCGATAAGCAGTTCGCTCTGGCGCGAAAGCTCACCTTCGAAGTCCTGCATCAGCAGGGTTTGCTGCACCAATTGTTCCAGAATGCCGTTGAACAGCACCTCGGGGGGCAATTGTGCGTATTGCTGCGGCAGACCCGAGCGCAGGGCGATCATATGGCCCAGCGTGATATCGGTG
>DATFKJ010000097.1:0-2863 GCA_035268705.1 Roseovarius sp.
GCATAGTAGTTGCGCCGCACCAATTCGGCGGCGGCTGTCTCATCCAGTGTTTCCAGCTCCACGGCTGGCAAGGTCAGGATGTTATCAATCGGGCCGGTCACCCCAAGTAATCCCCGCAACGACCCGAGCTCTTGCAGGTCATCCAGGCGATCCAGCGAGATCAGGAACAATTGCCCCCTCAGGCGGTTGAGGCTCGGTATCAACAAAAGCCGCTGATACACCTGCCGCGCAAGCGCGGCCTGACAGGCAACGACAACATCGGGCCCATTCACCAACCCGCCGACACGAAAGCCGAACCGACGGTTCGACCCCGGTAAATGCATTTCCAAGATATGAGATTTCTGCGGATCACTTTCGACCGGGGCCGCACTGCTTGTTTTCCAATTTTCCATCATACCTTAACGATATTATTGGCCGTGGAATATGAAAAACGAATAATATTTACGCTTGAGACAAGTATTGCTCATCTCAAAGTCGCTGTGTTCAGCCTTCTTCCAAACGACGTTTTCAATCAAGCCTCACGCGATCGCACCGGCCATTCCCTGCCGACCACAAGAAAAAGGGCGGGTATGAACCCGCCCTGAGTTGAGGCAATTTCCCTGTTGGCATTCAATGCCTTTTTTGCGCCGCCTGAACCGAACAGGCCGGATGGCGGTCTTGATGAGCCAGCGACCCGGCACACGCATTTGGGGATGAAGCGCCAGGACGGAAGCTGTGTTTCGCGCGCTCTTGCGTCACGCGAACACCATCGAGGCTAAGTCATTCACTTCAACAAGCAAAACGAGTTTGAAATATATTTGAAATGAGAAGAAGTCATTCTTCTTCTGAAAATATGTCCCCAAGCCTATCCACTTCGCCATCCTCGCTCAGGTCTTCCAGCTCCTCCTGAACGGCCTCCTGATCCTCCTCAAGCGTCGAAATCACCTTTTGCAGGGCCGCGTTCGAGACAGTGGCCACACGATCATCCAAATCTTCGCGCCAGACCGACCAGATCGGGAACGGGAATGTTGGTGCGTCAGGCACGTAATACAATTGCCCTGAATCCACATAGGACTTGACGTAACGGGCCGGAAGATACGCGGCAAACTCGCGATTCATGATGAAATCGGCCCCCAAAGACCCCAGTGCAAGCGTCAGGCCGGGGTTGGTTAGCTCGGGCAGATGCAGTGCATGGGCATGGACAAATTCCGGGCCCCAGTCGACGAAGGCGTAGCACCCTTCGAGATTCTCGAGGTCGGGGTCGGGCCATGAGGCGACCATGACTAGGTCTTCCGACATAAGCGGCTTGATCGTCAGGCCGGGGCGCAATTGCGGGGTATAAAGCAAGGCCGCCTGTAGCGTCCCTTCGATCAACTGCCGGGTCAGCCGGTCGGGCATCCCGACCTCGCCGCGGATGCTGAGCTCGGGCATGGCCGCGCGCATCTCGTCGATCCAGCGGAATCCGAGCCGCGGCCAGAGCGAATATTGCGCGCCGATGCTGATGCTCTCACTATAGCCTTGCGGCAAGGCGATCTGCTGGCGTGATTCCTCCCAGAGCTTCAGGAGGCTAAGCGCATAGCCCTCGAATTCCTGTCCCGCCGAGGTCAGGGTAGCGCCCGCCTTGGACCGCTTGAACAGGTCATGGCCAAGAAGTTCTTCAAGGCGCCTGATCCGCAGGCTGACGGCGGATTGGGTCACGAACAACCGCTCGGAGGCATGTACGAATGACCCCGTTGCCGCGACTTCGAGAAAGGTTTTAACCAGGGCAATATCCATTCGCACACTCCATCACATCTGGATCAACAGGTTTGAGACGAGGATATCTCACCTTACCCCTGAATATTATCAATTTTACACTTATGAACCACCCCGATACCTCCTTGGCTGCCGAAACGCGGCAAGAAAAGGAGGATGTGAAATGCAATCCCGACGACAATTTCTGACCGGTGCCGTTTCATTGGCTGCAAGCGGCTTGGCGACGCCAGCTCTGGCGCTTGGTGATCTGGAACTTCACCTTGTTCGTCAACGCACGGGTGAGGTCTTTCGCGGCAACCTTGTCCGCAAACGCCTTTTCGGCCACGAACCGGACCAAGCCGCGTTTGCGGCCCTGAACCGTCTGTTGCGCGATGTGCATGCCGGTCAGTCCACCAAAATGGACATTGATTTGATCAAGTTGGTCGGAAGAATTCAGCGCAGGATCGGTCATCGGCCGGTCGTGATTACGTCGGCCTACCGCACACAAGCAACCAACGCGGCGTTGCGGGGCAGCGCGACAAACAGTTTTCATATGCGCGGTCAGGCGCTTGATATACACACGCCCGGCGTGACACCGCGCCGCCTGCGGCAAGAAGCCAGCGCCGAAGGCGCTGGCGGTGTCGGGTGGTATCCGTCGCGCGGCTTCGTCCATATCGACACCGGACCAAGGCGTGACTGGCGACGCTAAAGCGCGTTCGTCATCGGTCGCACTACTCAAGCACACGAAAGAATACGATCCGCATAGCAGAGTCTTCCATTACTCGGAGGTCGCTAAAGAGCGGTCAGTTTTCTATGCCTGAGTGTGCAGTTTTTCTTTTATTAGGAATGACCCGAGAATCTGCTGGAAGGCCCGCTTCCCGCCCAATCGTGACAACCAACAAGCCATCCTCTAACCTGGCACGATGTCGAGCCAAGCGTGGACAGATGCCGAGAATGACCTGATCGTCGCGGATTACTTCGCGATGCTGGCTGACGATGTGGCAGGCCGTCCCTACAAAAAGGCCGAACATCGGCGGCAGCTTCTGCCGCTCCTCAACAACCGTTCGGCAGGGTCGGTCGAGTTCAAGCACCAGAACATCAGCGCTGTACTCAAGGGGCTCGGTGAGGTCTGGATCACCGGGTACAAACC